>JAXDMH010000320.1:0-4585 GCA_034666225.1 Myxococcales bacterium | reverse complement strand
GCTCGCCCTGGAGGACGTGGACCTCGACGGTACTCTGGCTGTCGGACGCAGTAGAGAAGACTTCGCTCTTCTTGACCGGGATGGTGGTGTTGCGCGGGATCAGCGTGGTCATGACGCCGCCCAGGGTCTCGATGCCCAGCGACAGCGGCGTGACGTCCAGGAGCAACATGTCCTTGACATCGCCCGACAGAACGCCGGCCTGAACCGCCGCGCCCAGCGCGACCACCTCGTCGGGATTGACGCCCTTGTGCGGCTCCCTGCCGAAGAACTCCTTCACCAGCTTCTGCACCATGGGGATGCGGGTCGAGCCGCCGACCAGAACCACCTCGGCGATCTCCGAGGCCTTCTTGTTGGCGTCGGTCAGCGCCTTCTTGCAGGGCTCGATGGTGCGGTTCACCAGATCGCCCATCAACTGTTCCAGCTTGGCTCGGGACAGCTTGACCTGCATGTGCTTGGGACCGCTGGCGTCGGCGGTCAAAAACGGCAGGTTGATCTCGGTCTCCATGACCGACGACAGCTCGATCTTGGCTTTTTCGGCCGCCTCGCGCAGACGCTGGATGACCATCTTGTCCTTCGAGACGTCGATCCCCTGGTCTTTCTTGAACTCGGCGATCAGCCAGTCCATGACCTGCAGGTCGATGTCGTCACCGCCCAGGTGCGTGTCACCGTTGGTTGACACCACCTCGACGACCTTCTCGCCGACCTCCAGGATGGAGATGTCGAACGTGCCGCCGCCGAAGTCGTAAACGGCGATCAGGTGGTCTTTGCCCTTGTCCAGACCGTACGCCAGCGCCGCCGCGGTCGGCTCGTTGACGATGCGCTTGACGTCCAGACCGGCGATCCGGCCGGCGTCCTTGGTCGCCTGGCGCTGGGCATCGTTGAAGTAGGCCGGAACAGTGATGACCGCCTCGGTGACCTTCTCGCCCAGATAGTCCTCGGCCGCTCTCTTCAGCTTGCCCAGGATCTTCGCCGAGACTTCAGGTGGCGAGTACTTCTTGCCACGAATCTCGACCACGGCCTCGCCGTTGGAGCCGCGGACGATCTTGTAGGGAATGCGTTTCGTCTCCTCGCCGACTTCGTCGAACCGACGGCCCATGAAACGCTTGATTGAATAGACCGTGTTCTCGGGGTTCGTGATCGCCTGGCGGCGGGCGATCTGCCCGACCAGAACCTCACCCTTGTCGTCCCAGGCCACCACCGACGGTGTCAGCCGACCACCCTCTTCGTTGGGGATGACCTTGGGGTCTTTGCCCTCCATGATGGCGACGACCGAGTTGGTGGTGCCGAGGTCGATTCCGATTATCTTGCCCATTGTGGGATTTCCCTTCGCTCTGTCTTCGTGGATTGGGTGTGGATTTGAAAATGATTCTGAGGCGTTACCATCACGCCTTCACGAGTTTTGAAGGTAAGCACGTGACCTTGACCGTCAAGCAAAGAAGCTGCCGACGGCCGGGGTCGGTTTGGTTGGCGTCTGAACGAGAATCGCTATACTGAACGGATGTTTCATCCCGTGGTCTCGGCCTGGCTGGCGCGGCGGTTCGCCGCGCCCACGCCGGCGCAGGAAAAAGCCTGGCCGCTGATCAGCGAAGGGCGCGACGTGCTTGTTACCGCGCCGACCGGTTCGGGCAAGACGCTGGCGGCCTTCCTGGCTTGTCTCGACCGCCTCATCGTCGAGGCGATGGATCGCGGCGGCGTCCTCGACGATCGCACGGCGATTCTGTACGTGTCGCCCCTGAAGGCGCTGTCGAACGACATCAGGCGAAATCTGGAAGAGCCGCTGGCCGAGCTGCGCGACCTGGCCGTCGAGATGGGCTATCCGGCGCCCCCCATCCGCACCGCCGTGCGCACCGGCGACACCACCGCGCGCGAACGGCGCGAGGCCACCCGACGCCCGCCGCACGTCCTGGTGACCACGCCCGAGTCGATGTACATCCTGCTCACCTCCGACTCGGGGCGGAAGGCGCTGCGCGACGTGCGCACGGTGATCGTCGACGAGATTCACGCCGTCGCCGCCGACAAACGCGGCGCCCACCTGGCCCTGTCGCTGGAACGCCTGGAGGCGCTGGTGACCGGCGCGGGCGGCGGCCAGCTGCAGCGCATCGGCCTGTCGGCGACGGTCAACCCGCTGACCGTCGCGGGGCGCCTGCTGTGCGGCGCCGGGCGCGAGCTGCCGGCGGTGGTCGACGTGGGCCAGCGACGCGATCTGGATCTGGGGATCGAAGTGTTGCAGGACGAGCTGGGCGCCGTCTGCACCAACGAACAGTGGGGGGAGATCTACGACCGGCTGGCTGACCTGGCCCGCGCCCATCGATCGACGCTGGTCTTCGTCAACACCCGCCGCCTGGTGGAACGGGTGGCGCACCATCTGGGCGAACGGCTCGGCGAAAACGTCGTGGCCGCCCACCACGGCAGCCTGTCGCGTGAACGACGCCACAAGGCCGAACGGCGCCTGAAAGACGGCGAGCTGAAGCTGGTGGTGGCGACGGCATCGCTGGAGCTGGGCATCGACGTGGGCACCGTCGATCTGGCCTGCCTGGTCGGCTCGCCGCGGTCCATTGCCACGGGATTGCAGCGCATCGGACGGTCGGGGCACGCCTTGCAAGCGGTCCCGAAAGGGCGGCTGTTCCCGCTGACGCGTGATCAGCTGGTGGAATGCGCGGCGCTGGTGCGGGCGGCGCGGCGGGCACAGATCGACGCCGTGGCCCTGCGCGACGCCCCGCTGGATGTGCTGGCTCAGCAGATCGTGGCGATGTGCGCCTGCGAAGACTGGGACGAAGATGCCCTCTTCGATCGCTGCCGGAGGGCGGCCCAGTACGCGACGCTGGAACGAAAGCAGTTCGATCAGATCGTCGACATGCTGTCGGAAGGGATCGCCACCAGCCGCGGGAGATCGGGGGCGATGCTTCATCGGGATGCGGTGGCCCGGCGGCTGCGCGGGCGGCGCGGGGCACGCCTGGGGGCGCTGACGTCGGGCGGCGCCATCCCCGACAACGCCAACTACAACGTTGTCTTGGAACCGGAAGGGACGCTGATCGGAACGCTGGACGAAGATTTTGCCATCGAGACCCTGTCGGGCGACGTCATTCTCCTCGGCAATTCATCGTGGCGGGTGCGGCGGGTTGAATCGGGCCGCGTGCGCGTCGAGGACGCCGCCGGCGCGCCGCCCACGATTCCTTTCTGGCTGGGCGAAGGCCCGGCCCGCACGCGCGAGCTGTCCGCCGAGGTAGCGGTTCTTCGTGAGGAGGCCACGGTCACGCTGCCCGACGACGCACCCGCCGCCCGCGAACAGTTGCTGGCCAGCCTGATGCAAAGCTGCGCGCTGGATCGGCGCGGGGCTGATTTGCTGCGCGATTACCTGCGTGCCGGTCAGGCCGCGCTGGGCGCCGTCCCCACCCAGCGTCGCATCATCGCCGAACGATTTTTCGACGAGGGCGGCGGCATGCAGCTGGTCATTCACGCACCGTTCGGCGGGCGCATCAACCGCGCCTGGGGCATGGCCCTGCGCAAACGGTTCTGCCGCAGCTTTGACTTCGAGCTGCAGGCCGCCGCCACCGACGACGGCATCGTGCTGTCGCTGGGCGCGCAGCACAGCTTCCCGCTCGAAACGATCTTTCAGATGGTGCGCCCCGACGACGTCGACGAGCTGCTGACCCAGGCAGCCCTGCAAGCGCCCATGTTCGAGACCCGCTGGCGCTGGAACGGCATGCGTTCGCTGGCGTTACTGCGCCAGCAAGGCGGCCGTCGGGTGCCGCCCCAGATCCAGCGCATGCGGGCCCAAGATCTGATGGCGGCGGTCTTCCCGGGACAGCTGGCCTGTCAGGACAACCACGGCGGCGGCCCCATCGAGGTGCCGGATCATCCGCTGGTGCGCGAGACGGTGCGCGATTGTCTGACCGAGGCCATGGACGCCGCCGGGCTGCGCGCGATGCTGACCGATCTGCTGGCTGGGCGCATCGAGACCATCGCGCGGGACGTGCCCGAGCCGTCGGTGTTCGCGCACGAGATCCTGAACGCCAACCCGTACGCCTTCCTGGACGACGCGCCCCTGGAAGAGCGGCGCACGCGGGCGGTGGCGGTGCGGCGCGGGTTGCCGGCCGACGTCGCCGATCGCATCGGCGGCCTGGATCCGGCGCGCATCGCCGAGGTGGTGGCCGAGGCCCAGCCCGACGTGCGCGGTCCCGACGAGCTGCACGATCTGCTGCTGGACCTGGGCGGTTTGCCCGAGGCGCTGGCGCTGGCCCGAGGCTGGGACGGTTTCTTCGACGAGCTTGTGTCCGCCCGCCGCGCCGCCCGGTTGGTGGGCGGCGCCCTGCCTCTGTGGATCGCCGCCGAGCGCCGATCGCTGGCGACGACGGTCTGGCCCGCGGCCACGGTTTTGCCCGACGTCGTCGAGCCACCAGCGCGGCGAGCACCGTCGTGGACCGCTCGTGAGGGGGCGCTGACCGAAGTCGTGCGCGCGCACCTCACCCTGGTCGGACCGACGACCGTGTCCCGGCTCAGCGCGCGGCTTGACGTGCCGTCGTCCGACATCGAGGCGGCTTTGGCCCGCGTCGAGATGGAGGGCGGTGTGTTGCGCGGCAAATTC
>JAXDMH010000319.1:0-3170 GCA_034666225.1 Myxococcales bacterium | reverse complement strand
CACCGCCGACGGCCGTGCGGCCATCGTCGGCAACTCGCCCGAGCGTTTCCTGCGCGTCGACGGCGCCGGGGCGATCGAAACGCGCCCCATCAAAGGCACCACCCGGCGCGGCGCCGACGCTGATGCTGACCAGGCGGCCCGGCGGGCCCTGCTGGCGTCCGAGAAAGATCGCGCCGAGCACGTCATGATCGTCGATCTCGAACGCAACGATCTGGGCCGCGTCTGTGTTCCTGGCTCGGTCGTTCTGGAGGGGCTGGCCCGCGTCGTTGCCTTGCCCACCGTCTTTCATCTGGTGTCGACGGTGCGCGGACGGCTGCGCGCCGACGTCGATCTGGCGGCTCTGTTGCGGGCGACGTTCCCGGGAGGCTCCGTGACCGGAGCGCCCAAGCAGCGGGCCATGGAGATCATCGAAGAGCTGGAACCGTTCCGGCGCGGACCGTACACGGGCGCCACCGGCTGGCTGGGCGCCGCGGGCGATCTGGACCTGGCGGTGGCCATTCGCACGGCTCTGGTACGGGCCGGCCGACTGACGCTGTCGGTGGGCGGCGGCATCGTCGCCGACTCGCTCCCCGCCGCCGAGCTGGCCGAAACCACCGCCAAGGCGGCGGCGTTTGCCGACCTGGCCGACAGCTCCGACGGCTTCGACAGTCTGGGCTAGTCGCGCCGCCGCGTCAGTTCTTGCTTGCCTGGATCAGCGAAACAGTCAGCCCACCCTTGCACATCGAGCAGTTGCTGTCTCCCAGCTGAGTCATGGTCAGTGTGCCCGGCAGCCCGCTCTCGAAATCGTACCGGGCCATGACCGAGCTTTCCTGCGGGCAGTTGCTGGGCAGGTTGCTCTTTTGCAGCGTCGCCTCGAACCGACTGCGAATGAACGTGGCGGGCAGGCCCACGGCGTCGACCAGGGCGTTGCCTGTGCCGGTGATGATGACGACGCCGTTTCCCAGACTGGCGCCGCTTTGAATCAGGGTGACAGTGATCGTGGTGTCGACGTTGTTCGGTGAAGCCAGGCTGTCGGCGGTGGTCGTGCACGGTTGCCGCTGACCCTGCACGCGGAACGAATAGATGCCCGAGATGTTCTTGGGCGTGTTGTCGGCGCCGCAGATCAGCGACGGATCGGGCGGCGCGGCCGGATGGCCCCACATGGGCGTGCCCTCGACTTGCAGGCAGGAGCCGCTGACGGCGCGGTAGTGTCCCACCTGCTGCGGAGCGCATCTGTCGTCGGTCTGGAAGTAGTCGTACGTGTTGTCGGTGCAGCCGCCCGGGCAGTCACCGGCGCCACGTTTGAAAGCGACAGCGAATCCACCGTCGGCGGTCTGGTAGGGGTAGATGAAATTTCCATCGGTGGTTCCCTGCTGGGTGGGGTTGTAGATCGTGGTCACCGCTGCCAGCAACGCCGTCTTGGCGCGAATCGCGGCCAGCACATCGGCCAGCGTCATCGAGGCGCAGTCCCCGGCGCCGGGGGTGGCCGGATCGACGATGTAAAGCCCGGGCGCGATGGCCGCCGTCGCGAAAGGAGGCGTCCCGGTGAGACTGCTGTCGGGTTTTTCGCCGCCTCCGGTGGTTCCACCGCTTCCCGATATCGGGCTGCCGGCGTCGTCTTTGCCAGCGCCGGCGTCAGTCGTTGCCACGGAGCCGGCGGTGGCCGAGCAGGCGAGCGGGCACAGCAAAATGATGCAGCAATAACGGAGCAAATTGATATTCATACTGCCAAGACCCCGAGGTTGCGCTCGGTTAACTAAGTTTGAGCTTTAACCGTACCATGCCCGGCGGCGACCGCCTACGGAGCGGCGCGCGATCGGCGATAAAAAAGCAGGCCGGCACCCGACAGGACCAGCACCAGCAGGCTGAGAAGCTGGCCCGACGACAGCAGGATTGGTTCGGCGATGGGCAAGGCCAGAGCGGCGGCCAGCCTGGGCGTCGACAGAACAGCCACGAACGAACGTTCAATATCGCCGCGGAACAGCTCGACGCCGAACCGCAGGACCGCGTACAGCGCCGCATAGGTCAGCATCAGCGCGCCGGCGCGCCCCGGCCCGCCGGCGCGGTCATCCCGGCGCCGCCGCAGAAGCAGCAGCAGACCAAAGATGATCAGCTCGCCCACCGCTTCGTAAAGCTGGGTGGCGTGCAAGGGGGGCGTGGCGGCGCTGTCGGACCCCACCGCGCCTAACGCGCGCAGTTCGTCAAATGCCACGCTGTCGCGCGGGAACGTCACACAGAACGCGGTGCTGGTCGTCAGGCAGGCCTTCCCGAAGCAGCAGCCAGCGGCAAAGCAGCCCACGCGACCGAACGCATGCCCCAGCGCCAGGCCCGGCGCAAACACGTCGCCCACCACCCAGAAGCTCCAGCCCTGCCGGCGCGCGAACAGCGCCACCGTCGCCGCCGCGGCCAGCAGGCCGCCGTAGAAGACCAGCCCGCCCTCCCACACGTGCAACGCCCGAGAACAGTCCCACAGTGCCCGGGCCGCATTTCGCGGCGCGCCCGAGCCGGTGCCGTCAAGGCAGATGCTGGCGAACGAACGGGCATTCACCGCCACGTACAGCGCGCGCGACCCCAGCAACCCGGCGATCAAGATCCAGAACGACAGATCCAGAATGCGGCCGCCATCCAGCCCCTGGCGCCGGGCCTGCCGCCAGGCGACGGCAATGCCGGCGGCGAACCCGATGGCGATCAACACGCCGTAGGTGTGAACGCCCACCACGCGTTCGCCGATCCGCATCGAGAAGAGAACCGGCTTCATGATGTCCGCATTGAAGCCTGGCCGATGGTTGACCTCAGGGCGAGGGCGTCGCGTCCGGCTTGGTGTGGACCATGTCCAGCACCATCAGCCCGACGCCGATGCACAGCGCCGCATCAGCGATGTTGAAGGCCGGCCATTCGTGCTGCTTGTAATGCCACACGATGAAATCCGTGACGCGTCCGTAAAGCGCCCGGTCGATGAGATTTCCGACCGCACCGCCGCCCACCAGCCCCAGCGCCACATGCAGGCGCGTGGCCGCGTTCTCTGTCTTGCGCAGGTAGGCCAGCACCAGCAGAAACGCCCCCACCGCCATCAGCGTCAACAAGAGGCGCCCGCCCGGCATCTGTTGCAGCATCCCGAAAGCGACGCCGCTGTTCTCCGAATAGCGCAGGTTGAAGAAACCGTCGATCACCACCTTGGGGTGATAGGGGCC
>JAXDMH010000318.1:0-4079 GCA_034666225.1 Myxococcales bacterium | reverse complement strand
CAAAAGCGGCGGCAGCGCCTCGTCCGCCGTGTCGCTGACCGCGCGCAACACCAACCAGGGCACCCCGGCCTTGTCGGCGACGGCCGCGAATACCGCCGATTCCAGATCAACCACCGCCGCCGTCGGCTTGTCACCGGCGCCGGCCGTCGCCACGCCCAGCAGGCGTCGCTTTTCCGCCACGGTGTCGGCGATCTGCGCCGTGGTAACGGCCACCCCGCGCCGCGCGCCGGAATTCGTCGCCGCCGCCTCGACCAGGCCGGCATCGGCGCGACGAACCAGAACGCCCGACGCCGTCTCCTCCACCACGCGCTCGCACACCACCAACTCCGCCTGCGCCAGCATCGGGTGCAGCCCCCCGGCCACGCCGGCGACGATCACCCGTCGCACCGACGGCATCGCCGCCAGCAGCGCGGTCAGCCCCTGGCGCGCGTTGCGCTCGCCATCGCCGGTCACGGCCACCGCGATCGCCGCCGACCGCAGCCGCCCCATTGTCACGTCGAGACCGCCGCCGACACCCGGGATCGCCACCTGCCGCGCCCCCTCGATCCGCAGCAACAGCGCGGCCACCTCCTCCTTCATCGCCGCCACCACCACCGTCAGCGGCCCGTCAGCCGATGTTCCCGATGCGCCCGATGCACCTCGTCCCCCGACCTCGCTCATGGGCGCCCTTATCCCAGGAAGTTCCAGGCGGCCATGCGCAGCATGTCGCGCGGGCTCTTGGACAGCTGGCGCACCGCGGAGGCTTCAAACCCGGAGTGCATCGCGCAGTTCTGGCACCGCTTGTCCTGGCGCGACTCCCAGTAGTCCCAGTTGGTCTTGGTCCAGAAATCGCTCCAGTCGGCGGTGAACGTCTCGCCGATCAGATAGCAGGGGCCCTTCCAGCCGCGCGGCGTGAAGGTCACCGTGCTCCACGGCGAGCAGTTGTAGTCACGCAAGCCGGCGGCGAACTCCAGATACATCGGCGTCGAGTTCAGCGGATAGCGCGTGGACAGCTCCAGCACCCGCTGAAACTTTTTCTGGATCTCGTGCCGGGTGAGAAAGATGTCGTCCGCGACCGACTCATAGTGATACCCGGGCGACAGCAGCAGGCCGTCCACGCCCAGCTTGGTCAGAAACGCCAGCAGCTCTTCGATCTCGGCGATCTCGGTGTTCTTGAAGACCGTGGTGTTGGTCATGACGTGATAGCCAAGCCGCTTGGCCTCGCGGATCATCTCCACTGCCTTGTCGAAGACGCCCTCACGCGCGCAGACCTCGTCGTGGGTGGCGCGCATGCCGTCCAGGTGCACGTTGATGGTCAGGCGTTTGTGCGGCGGGATCTTCCCGAACACCTTGGTGTCCAGCACCAGACCGTTCGTGCACAGATAGATGTGGCGCTTGCGGGCGATGATGCCGTCGACCAGCGCCTTCAGCTCGGGGTACAGCGTCGGCTCGCCACCGCAGATCGACACCGAAGGCGCGCCGCAATCGTCGACAGCCTTGAGGCAGGTCTCCAGGGGCAGCCGATCGGACAGCTTGCCTGTGTGGCGCTCCGTGGAGCAGCCGATGCAGGCCAGGTTGCACGTATAAAGTGGTTCCAGCATCAGAACGAACGGATAGCGCGCGTTGCCACGCACCGCCTGCTTCATCTGGTACGTGACCATGTCGGTCGTGATATGCAAAGGGAATCGCATGGTTCCTCGCTTGAGGAGCCGGACTTTAGCAGGAAGTCCCTCGGCGAAAGGTGATTTCTCTAGATGGCCGATTCACACCCACCAGACGCCTCAGGGCTGCCCCTCAAGGTCACCGCGCCGACGCGCGACTTTCCGGAACCAGGAACCATGTCGCTGGCGCCGCCGCCGCCCCGACCTGAACGAATCGTGCGCGCCGTCGCTGCCGCTCGCGACTGGTTGCTGGGCCGGCAGCAGGACGCCGGGTTCTGGTGCGGCGAACTGGAAGGCGACACCACGCTGGAAAGTTATCTGATCTTGCTCGAGGCCTTCTTCGGCCGACCCGGCAGCGAAAAATGCGTGGCCCTGGGTCGCGTTGTTCGCGACGAGATGTTGCCCGACGGTGGCTGGGCTCAGTACCGCGGCGGCCCGCCGGAGATCTCGGTTTCCGTGCTCAGCTATCTGGCGTTAAAGGTCGCCGGCGAACGCGCGGACGCGCCGCACATGCAACGCGCGCGCGACGCCATCGCGCGCCTGGGCGGTGTGGCGCGCGCCAACACATACACGAAGTATCACCTGGCGTTCTTCGGCCAGTACCCGTGGGCCAAGGTGCCGGCCATCCCGCCCGAGATGGTTTTCCTCCCGGGCGCCAGCCCCTTCACGGTCTACGACATGTCCAGCTGGTCGCGCACGATCTTCGTGCCGCTGTCGATCCTCTATGCCGCCAAACCAACCATCGCCCTGCCCGCAGGCAGCGGCGTGCCCGAGCTGTTCGCCGCTGGGCCCGACGGCGTCGGCGCAAACCCATCGGCGTCCAGCGACGGCGCGTGGAAAAAGTTTTTCTTCGGCGTCGATCGCCTGCTGAAAGGATATGAACGCTTGCCGGGCGCCGCGACGCTGCGCCGCCTGGCGGTCAAGCGCGCCGCCGCCTGGATGATCGAACGCCTGGAAGACTCCGACGGTCTGTCAGCCATCCTTCCCGCCATGGCCAACTCCGTGATGGCGCTGAAGGTGCTGGGTCACGCCGAGAGTGACCCGCTGCTGAAAGAACAGCTAGGCTATCTGGACGGCCTCATCCTGCGCGATCCCGACGACGGTTCGCTGCGCGTGCAGCCCTGTCTGTCGCCGGTCTGGGACACGGTGCTGGCCGGTTACGCGCTGGCGCAGTCCGGCCTGGCCCCCGAACACCCTGCCCTGCAGCGGGCGGCATCCTGGCTGCTTTCCAAGCAGACCAAGCGACGCGGCGACTGGATCCACCGCAACAACGCCGATCCCGGCGGCTGGTACTTCGAACATCGCAACGAATTTTATCCCGACGTCGACGACACCTGCATGGCCCTCATGGTCCTGCGCCGCGCACGCGCCAGCGAGGCGCCCGCCACCCAGGAGTCAGCGGTGCGCCGGGGCCTGGCCTGGATGCTGGGCATGCAAAACACCGACGGAGGATGGGCCAGCTTTGATCGCGGCAACAACAAAGACTGGCTGACCCAGATCCCCTTCGCCGATCATAACGCCATGATTGATCCCAGCACCGCCGACATCACCGGGCGGGTCCTGGAATCACTCAGTCACTTCCCCGAATTCAATGCCGCCCATCCGGTGGTGCAACAAGCCCTGACCTTCTTGCGCCGCGATCAAACCAGCGACGGCGCCTGGTATGGGCGCTGGGGCGTGAATTACATCTACGGCACCTGGCAAGTCCTGCGCGGCGTGGCCTGCATCGGCGAAGATCTGCAGGCGCCGTACGTGCGGCGGGCGGTGCACTGGTTGCGCGCCCATCAAAACCACGACGGCGGCTGGGGCGAGAGCATCGCCAGCTATGACGAACCTGGGCAGCGTGGCATCGGCGTCTCCACGCCCAGCCAGACGGCCTGGGCCATCATGGGTCTTCTGGCCGGAGGGCTGGTCGACGATCCGGCGGTCCGCCGCGGCGTGCGCTGGCTGCTGGACAAACAGGACCAGGCCGGGACCTGGGCGCAGGAGCCGTGGACAGGCACCGGCTTCCCGAAGGTGTTCTATCTGAACTATCACTACTACCGGCACTACTTTCCGTTGATGGCCCTGGCCCAATACGCGACCGCGCGGGACATCCTGCTCCGGTAGGAGCGCGTCGAGCGCAGGCCGGCTTCGCCGGCCGGAGCTCATCGCGGGAGGCTCGGAACCCGTCTGAGGGTTCCGAATCTAGTGCAGGCCGGCTGCCATGGCCGCCGCCTCTTTTTTCACGCGGCGTTCTTCCGGCGGATCGTAACGACCGATCGGCGCCGCGGCGATCTCGGCCAACAGGGCCTTGGCCTCGGCGGGGCGATGCTCGTCGACGGCGATGCGGGCCTGGTAAAGATGCGCGCGCAGGTTGGCCGGATTGATGGCGAGAGCCTGGCGCAGATACTGGGCGGCCTTGGCCCGATCACGCTTGGGCCAGGGCAACTCGAGGTA
>JAXDMH010000317.1:0-4123 GCA_034666225.1 Myxococcales bacterium | reverse complement strand
CCGTCCCGCTGGGGAAGCGGTCCCGCAGCGACAGGACCCGCCCACGCGGAGGAGGCGGACGCGCAAAACCAAATCCGAAATCCGCCTAGCCTTAGCCTATCCCCGCCGTCGTTTCCATTCGTTGATCAGCCCGTTCGTCGATGAATCGTGCGTGGTCACCGCGGCGGCGCCGTCCAGTTCGGGGATGATGGCGTTGGCGAGTTTCTTTCCTAGTTCGACGCCCCATTGATCGAACGAGTTGACCTGCCAGATCGCGCCTTGCACGAAGATCTTGTGTTCGTAGAGGGCGATCAGCTTGCCCAGAGTCCTGGCATCCAGCTTTTGATAGAGGATTGAATTCGTCGGGCGGTTGCCGCTGAACACCTTGTGCGGGACCAGCGCCGCCAGGGCAGCGCCGGACAATCCCTGGGCCGCCACCTCGGCGCGTGCCTCCTCGGCGTTGCGGCCTTTCATCAACGCTTCGGTCTGCGCGAAGTAATTGGCCAGCAGCAGCTTGTGGTGGTCGCCGATGGGGTTGTGGCTCTCGGCGGCCGCCAGAAAATCGCAGGGGATGAGCTTTGTCCCCTGGTGAATCAGTTGATAGAAGGCGTGCTGGCCGTTGGTGCCGGGCTCGCCCCAGATCACGGGGCCCGTCTGATAGGTGGTGATCGGTTGCCCGTCGACGGTGACGCCCTTGCCGTTCGATTCCATGTCCCCTTGCTGCAGGTAAGCGGGGAAGCGGTGCAGGTATTGATCGTAGGGCAACACGGCGTGCGTCGCCGCGCCGAAGAAGTTGTTGTACCAGACGCCCAGCACCGCCATGGTCACCGGCAGGTTTTGCTCCAGGGGCGCCGAACGAAAATGCTCGTCCATCTCGAACGCCCCTTCCAGCAGGCGTTCGAAATTGTCGAACCCGACGGCGATGGCGATGGACAGCCCGATCGACGACCACAGCGAATAGCGGCCGCCCACCCAGTCCCAGAACACGAACATGTTGTCGGGGGCGATGCCGAACTTGGTCACCTCTTTGGTGTTGGTGGACAGCGCGACGAAGTGCTTGGCCACGTGACCGTCCTGCTGCGCGGCCTGCAGAAACCAGCGCCGCGCCGTCTGCGCGTTGGTCATGGTCTCCTGCGTGGTGAAGGTCTTCGACGCGATCAGAAACAGGGTCGTTTCGGGTGACACGCGCTTCAGCGTCTCGGCGATGTGCGTGCCGTCGACGTTCGACACGAAATGCATCTTCAAATCCGGCCGGCCGTAAGGCCGCAGCGCCTCGGTCACCATGAGAGGCCCCAGGTCGGAGCCGCCGATGCCGATGTTGACCACGTCGGTGATGGAACGGCCGGTGTATCCGGTCCAGGTCCCGCCCCGAACGGCGTCGCTGAACGCTTTCATGTGGGCCAGGGCGGCGTTCACGTCGGGCATGACGTCCTTGCCGTCGACCAAGATCGGCCGGTTGGCCCGGTTGCGCAGGGCCACGTGCAGGACAGGGCGGTTTTCGGTGACGTTGATCCGCTCGCCGGCGAACATGCGATCGCGCTTGCCCTCGACGTCGCAGGCCCGCGCCAGCTCGCGCAGCAGTTTCAAGGTCTGGTCGGTGATCCGATTCTTCGAAAAATCGAGCAGCAGATCCCCGAAGCGCAGCGACAGACGGTCGAATCGATCGGGCTCGCGCGAAAATAACTCGCGCATGTGCAGTCCCTCGACCTCTTTTTGGTGTTGCCCCAGAGCCCCCCACGCTTGTGACCTGATCATGGCCGCCATATCAGCGCACAACGGGTCGCCCCGCAACCGCCCCGCAACCGCCCGATCCTGCAGCGGACCGACGTGTGCCTACATCGCCGCTATATATCTTGTTTCGTTTGCCGCACCGCTGGCTCTAGTCCGGCGGAGTTCCGCCGAGAAACAAAAGTGATGACCTCCACGAAGCACCCCGCGGTCACCGTCCACCACCATCCCGAACATGGCCTGACCCACGTCATTCCCACCAACGGGGGCCACGACTACTGGGTACGTCACGCCGACGGCGCCATCGGCATCCGGTTGCCCGACGACACAGGGATCACCTGGGGCTATCTGGTGGGCGCCGGCGAGCTGGAAATCATCGAATCCCAGCCCTACGACCCCATCGTTCTGGACGCCGTCGACCGCGAGGTGGCCGCCGAGGGGCTCTCCGAATTCGAATTGCTGGAACTCCTGCCCGAGCGCCAGGCGTCGTAGCGGCGCCCGAAGAGCGCGTTTCAACGCCGGTGCAAACGGGGGTTTCAACACCCGGGTTCTAGTTTGGGACGTGAAAGGAGCGTCCCAATGACCAATTCAAAGACCACGCAGACCAAGAACCGGACCCGGACCGTTGCCGTCACCCTCTTCGGCGCCTTCGTTCTTCTCCCCAGCGCCCTGCCCCGATCGGCGCACGCCGAAGAAAAGGCCCCCTCCCCCGAGGCATCGGCCGCGTACGCCGACATCAAGAAGACGCTGGGCCTGGTCCCATCGTTCCTGCGCGCCTTCCCCGAGGAGGCCATCGCCCCCGCCTGGGATGAATTCAAAGGCGTGCAGCTGAACCCGTCCTCGGCCATCCCGCCAAAGTACAAGGAGCTGATCGGCCTGGCCGTGGCGGCGCAGATCCCCTGCCGCTATTGCGTCTACTTTCACACCAAGGCGGCCGGCCTGGGCGGGGCCAGCGAACGGGAGACCAAGGAGGCGGTGGTGATGTCCGCGCTGGTGCGTCAGTGGAGCACGGTGCTGAACGGCATGCAGACCGACGAAGCCAAGTTCCGCGCCGAGCTGGCCAGCGTCCTCAACTACGTCAAGACGCCGCACCCCGCGCCGTCCGCCATCAACGTCACCGACGCGCCCAGCGCTTACCGCGACATGGAAGCCACGCTGGGTGGTGTCCCCGGGTTCATGAAGCAGTTCCCCGAGGCCGGGATCGCCGGCGCCTGGCGCGAGTTCAAGACCATCCAGCTGAACCCGCACTCGGCGGTGCCGGGCAAGTACAAGGAGCTGATCGGCCTGGCCGTGGCCTCGCAGATCCCCTGCCGCTATTGCATCGCCTTCCACACCGAGACCGCCAAGCTGAACGGCGCCACCGAGGCCGAGATTCGCGAAGCGGTGGCCATGGCGGCCGTGACGCGGCACTGGAGCACGTTCCTGAACGGCACCATGATCGACGAGGCGACCTTCAAGCACGAGACCGACCAGGCCATCGCCAACGTTCGTAAAAAAATGTCCGTCGCCGCCCGCTGAAACCTGACGGAAACAATCCGCGGTGAGTGAGAGACAGCTCTGCTGGCTCGAACTCTTCGCGGGAAGTCTGAAACCCTCCCAGGGTTTCAGGTACAACGACGGGGGGCCGACGCTCCCCGCCGTGCGTTTTTTCGGCCGCGATCAGGGAACACGCGCATTCCCCTTTGACGGAAGACCGTTCCATGAGGATGCTAGGGGCGAAATGGACCCGACCGCCGCCGCCATGGACGGACTGCCCCCCGGCACCAAGCTGGGACGGTACGAGATCCGTCGCCTGATTGGACGCGGCGGCATGGGCAGCGTGTACGAGGCCCTGCACCGCGATCTCAAGAAGCGCGTGGCCATCAAGACGCTGCTGCCCGCGCTGGCCGCCAACCCCGATGCCAAGACCCGTTTCTTGCGCGAAGGCGAGGCCGCCTCACGCATCCGCCATCCGCACGTCGTCGACGTCACCGATGTGGGCGCGGAAGGCTCCGTCATCTATCTGGTGATGGAGTACCTGGAAGGTCAGGACCTGGGCAAACTGATCGCCAGCCAAGGCGCTCTGGGCATCGGCGAGGCCGCCGACATCATGCTGCCGGTGGTCGCCGCCATCGCCACCGCCCACGACCAGGGGGTCATTCACCGCGACCTCAAACCCGAAAATATTTTCCTGGCGGTCGGGGCCATGGGCGGCGTGCAGCCCAAGGTGCTGGACTTTGGCATCTCGAAGGTGTCGGGCGATCTGCGCACGATGGCCTTGACCGGAACCGGCGCCACCTTCGGGACGACGTTTTACCTGCCGCCCGAACAGCTGCGCGGTTCCAAACAGGCCGACGCCCGCAGCGATCAGTACGCGCTGGGAACGATCCTGTACGAATGCCTGACCGGTCAGCGCGCCTTCGAAGGGGAAAACCTG
>JAXDMH010000316.1:0-12041 GCA_034666225.1 Myxococcales bacterium | reverse complement strand
CGGCCGCCGCAAAGTCGGTCCCGGTGGGGGCGGGCGGAGGCGGAGGCGGAGGCGGAAGCGCAAGGATGACGGCTCCTGCCAGCAGGATGCCCATGGGCGCGGTTCCCGGAAGCGGGGAGGACGACATTCCCATGGACGATTCCGCGGTCCTGACCGCGCCTCGGCACCGAGGCTGGATATGGGTGGCGGCTATCCTGCTTTTCGGGGTGGCGGCAATGGTATTCAGCGTACTGAAATGATAGTGTTCTCCAGCCGTTTCGGAGGCGTTGGGCGTGGAGAACCGCTGCTAGAGCTATAGAAACTATATAGAAGCGCCGACTTCAATCATCGACCTGTTTGGATTCGGGTGGGTCCCGATTTCTTTCCATCCCGCGAGATGCAAGGCCAGTCCCCGGAATGAAATTCGTCTGCGATCGCTGTCAAACGAGATATTCCATCGCGGACGAAAAAGTTCGCGGGAAAATTCTCAAAGTCCGCTGTAAGTCCTGCCAGAACGTCATCACGGTTCGCGAGGCGGGCGTGGCGACCGGGGAGGCGCCGGCTGCGGCGCAGGTGCCCGAGGAACGCACGGTCATGGCTCCGATGCCCACCCTGGAGGAGCCGTTCATCCAGCAGCAACCGCGCCAAACGGCCACCGGGGCGGCGGCTGTCCCCGCCCACGGCATGGCACCGCCCCCCCCGCCCCCGGCGCGCGATGAGGTTCAGTGGTACATGGCCCTCTCAGGGAACCGGACGGGGCCGTACTCTCGCAAAGGGCTGCTGGACAAGCTGGCAGTCCTCCCCAGTGGCGCCGACGTCCATGTCTGGAACGAGACCATGGACGGCTGGAAGCCGCCCGAACAGATCACCGCCATTGCCCAGGACCTGCAGGCGCGCCGGCGACCGGCAGTGCCGCCGGTGCCGGGCGTGCCGATCCACAGCGGACCGCACGCCGTTCCCGGCAGGCCGGGACGGACCACGACCGGCGCCCAACCCATAGCGGCGGCGCCCCAGTCCCCGCGCCGCACGTCGCATTCGTTGCCGGCGCCGTCCGGGGGCCATCATGGCCATGGGCCGACGGCGGGGTCAGGCGAGATCCCCCTGGCGGCGGCCGCGGAAGCGCCGGCCCCCTCGGCTGCGGCGGGATTCCGTATCCGGAAGACAGCGAACGGACTTGCCGCCCACACCGGGGGCGAAGGCGCGGCTCCCTCGGCTCAGCCAGCGGCGGCCCCGGCGCTGAATGGCGAACAGCCCTGGAAGGAACCGCCCGCCTCGGAGCTGCCCCTGGGCGCGCCGGCGGGCGTTGGAACCGACGTCGTTCATCAGGCGCCCAGCTGGCAGCCGTCGAAGGTTCCCGCGGTCACCACCCAACCCCGCCATCGCAGCACCAAGTTCATTGTGGCGTCGCTGGGAATCGTGGCGGTCATCGTCGTGCTGGTCACCCTCACGCTGTTCAAGAAGGCGCCCACGACCGTGGAGGCGACCAAACCGGCGACGACACCGGTTGCGGACAACAGCTTTGCCCAGCTGGCCGACAAGCTGGCCCAGCAGGCGAAAGAGCCCCCACCAGCGCCCGCCGAGCCGGTGATCGTCCCCAAGGTGGAACCGACCAAGGAGACCACGGCCATCGTGCGACCGGGCAAGAACGGGCGCATCTCCAAGATCAAGACCAAACGCGGCCGCGAGATCGCCAATGCGCGCGGGTTGTCCGGCCTCAGCCCGCCGCCCCTGGCCAACACCAGCGCCACCCAGGGCGCCGCCAACGACAGCGGGGGAGCGGCGCCGCCGTCGTACATGGGCTCCGAACGTCAGGTGCAGCTGCGCGGCGGCGGGGGAGCGAAGTCGACGCCCGGCCAGGGCGACATCACCCGGGTCATCAACAACAACAAGGCGGGCATCAAGGTCTGCTACCAGCGCGCGCTGCTGAAAGACAGCAGCCTGACCCACGGCAAGATCGTGGTGCGCGTGACGCTGGGCCTGTCGGGCCGGGTGAAGGCGGTGGCCATCGACGGTCCGCCGTCGTTCCTGACGCTGCAGCCGTGCATCAAGGAGATGGTCGCACGGTGGGCGTTCCCGCCGTCGTCGGAAGAATACGGGACCGAGTTTTCGTACGTGTTCCAGGGCAACGAATAGATAGCGCGTAGGCGGGCGCCCCGCGCAGCCGTCGGACGCAGCCGTCAGACGGTGCGCCGGCCACCCCCTGGGGGATCGGTGCCTCTTGGGGTTTGGTGATAGATTGCCGGCGAAATGCGCCATCCGTACGCGGAATTTCTCGGCACCGTGGACAAGCCGTCGCGCTATCTGGGCGGCGAGTACCAGGAGGCGCGCAAGGATGTGGCCGCGATGCGGGCGCGGGTCTGCCTGGCATTTCCCGACGTCTACGAGATCGGGATGTCGCACCTGGGGACGAAGATCCTTTACGCGATCTTGAACCGCCACCCGGACATCGCCTGCGAGCGCGCCTTTTCGCCCTGGATCGACTGCGAGGCCGAGCTGCGCCAGCGCGGCCTGCCGGTGTTGACGCTGGAGTCGGCGGCGCCGCTGCGCGATTTCGACGTGGTCGGTTTTTCGCTGCAGTACGAGCTGACATACACCAACGTGCTGAACCTGCTGGATCTGTCGGGGATCGCCCTGCGCGCCGCCGAGCGCGGCGACGGCGATCCGCTGATCATCTGCGGCGGACCGACCGCCACGCATCCGGAGCCGCTGGCGCCGTTCATCGACGCGTTCTTCATCGGCGAGGCGGAAGAGCAACTGCCGCCGCTGGTCCTTGAATTCGCCGAGCTGCGCCGGGCCGGCGTCCCGCGCCGCGAACGGCTGGCCCGCCTGGCCGCCCGTTACCCGCTGTACGTCCCCGAGCTTTATGAGACGCTGGTCGATGCGGAGACCGGGTTTGTGGTGGTGGGCGCGCCGCTGGATCCGCGCGTGCCGGCCCGGCCCAAACGGGTGTGGGTCGCGGACATCAACCGCTTTCCGTTCCCCGACGATTCGCCGCTGCCTTATGCCGAGGCGATCTTTGATCGCATGGCGGTCGAGGTGGCGCGCGGCTGCACCGAGGGCTGCCGGTTCTGCCAGGCGGGCATGATCTATCGGCCGGTGCGCGAGCGCGATCCGGTGGCGGTGATCGACGCGCTGATGGGCGGGGTCAAGAAGGGTGGCTATGACGAGACGGCGGTGACGTCGCTGTCCACGGCGGATTATTCGTGCGTGACGCCGCTGGTGAAGGCGGCCATGGCCAAGCTGCGCGACGAGAAGGTGTCGCTGTCGGTATCGTCGCTGCGCGCGTACGGGCTGAACGAAGATCTTCTGGGCGAGATGGCCAGCATGCGCGCCGGCGGGTTGACCTTTGCGCCGGAGGCCGGCACGCAGCGCATGCGCGACGTCATCACCAAGAACGTCACCGAGGACGACATCATCGAGTCAGCGCACCGCGTGTTCGGGCGCGGTTTCCAGCGCATGAAGCTGTACTTCATGATCGGCTTGCCGACGGAAGAGGACCTGGACGTCCAGGGCATCGTCGACACCGCGGCCCGGGTGCAGGAGATCGGCCACCGCTATCAGAAATCGTCCGCGGTGACGGCGTCGGTGTCCACGCACGTGCCCAAGCCGCACACGCCCTTCCAGTGGGCGGCCATGGACAGCGAGGCTGAAACGGCGCGCAAGCAGGGCCTGCTGGCAGAGGCGGCCCGCAAGCGGCGCGTCGAGCTGAAGACCCACGAGAATCATCAGTCGCACATCGAAGGGATCTTCTCGCGCGGGGATCGCGCGGTGGCCGACGTGCTGGAGGCGGCGTTTCGCCTGGGGTGCCGGTTCGACGGCTGGGACGACGTGCTGCGCGTCGAGCTGTGGGACCAGGCCATTGAAGAGACGGCGGCGCGCACCGGCGTCGACGTCTCACGCTATCTGGGGACCATCCCGGTGACGGCGCGCCTGCCCTGGGATCACATCGACATCGGCCTGGAACCGGATTTTCTGGTGAAGGAATATCGAAAGGCGCTGAAGGATCGGCTGTCGCCTCCCTGTGGCAAGCCATACAAGCAGCTGCTGCACGCCAACAACGTGGCCGACGCCGAGGCCGGCGCCAAGCAGAAGCTGATCTGTTACGACTGCGGCATCGCCTGCGATCTGGACGCGATGAAGACCGAACGTCTTTTTTATTTGCGGCGCATGAACGCCTGGACAAAACCGGCCGTCGCCACCCCCGGGTTGACGACGCCGGCCGAGCGACCGGCGGAAGGCGCCAAGACCAAGGGGACGACCGGCCGACCGCAGCCCACCAGCCGCATCGTGCAGGGGACACCGGAGCGCTATCGACTGCGGTACACCAAGCGCGGGCGGGTGGCCTATCTGGGGCACCTGGATCTGATCCGACACCTGCCGCGGATTTTTCGGCGCGCCGGGCTGGACCTGTTTTATTCGATGGGGTTTCATCCCAAACCGGACCTGTCGTTCGGCCCGGCCCTGGGCCTGGGCATCCCGTCGCTGGGCGAGCTGCTGGACGTTCGACTCACCGATAGGCTTTCGCCGGACGACCTGTTGCGGCGGCTGGCGCCGGTGTCGCTGGACGGCGTCGAGTTTCTGGCGGCGGCGGCGCTGGGTGAGGGCGATCGGGTGCTTGGTCGGGTCATCACGCAGTCCGAATTCGTCGCCCGGCTGCCAACCGAGGCAGCGGGGGACATTGACGCTGCCCTGGCCATCTTTGCGTCCGGCGAGGGACCGCTGCAGGCGCGGCGTTTTTCCGATGGCGCTGCGGCGCGCCGGCGGAACGGTGCGGGCAGCCCCGAGCGCGGAGGCCGTAGCGGCGGGCTGGATCGCATGATCGACGTCCGCCAGTCGCTGCTGTCGCTGGCGCCGCTGGAAAGGGAAGACGCATCGATGCGCCGATCGCTGGACTGGCCGGACGGCCCGCTGATCCGTTTTCGCGTGGCGGTCAGCCATGAAGGCAGCGCCCGGCCCAGCGAGGTGATAACCGCGCTGTTCGGCCACGAGCTGGCCGCACGCACCGAGCTGGCCCGACTGGCGCTGTGGAGCAGCGACCCCGGCGGCGCCAAGGCCCTGATCGATCCGCTCGACGTTCAGGCCCTGCGCCAGCGGCCGATCGTCGAAGCGGTCGCCATCGACGACGACGTCACGACGATCCCCGCCACGTTGTGATCGAAACCTTCGCTCTCACCAAGCGGTACGGCGACAAGACGGCCCTCGACCGCCTGAGCCTGCGCGTGGAGGCCGGCGAGGTGATGGGATTCCTGGGTCCGAACGGCTCGGGCAAGACCACCACCATTCGATTGTTGATGGGCCTGCTCCGCCCGACGGAAGGCCGGGCCACCATCCTGGGCCGGGATTGCCACAGTGATGCCGTCGCCCTGAAGCGCGACGTCGGCTATCTGCCTGACGAGCCGTTTCTGTATCCCTATCTGTCGGGCCTGGAAATCCTGGAGCTGGTGGCCGGGCTGCACGGTTTTTCACGCGCCGAGACCCGGCGCCGGGCTGGCGTTGCCGCCGAGCAGATGGGGCTGGGCGAAGCGGCCACCGCCTATTCGATCACCTATTCGCTGGGAATGAAGAAGCGGCTGGCGCTGGCCATGGCCCTGGTGCACGAACCGCAGGTCTTGATCCTGGACGAGCCGACCAACGGTCTGGACCCGCGCGGCGCGCGCGAGATGCGCGAGACGATCGGCCGCCTGGCGGCGACGGGACGGACGGTATTTCTGTCGACGCATCTTCTGGAAGCCGCCGAGCGTCTGTGTCATCGGGTGGCCATCATTCGTCGGGGGGTGTTGCAGGCGGTGGGCGCGCCGGCCGAGCTGCGGGCGCGTTACGCCGCCGCCCCCGACGTCAGCCTGGAAGACCTCTTCCTGCAGGTCACCGAGGGCTGAACGTGCGCGCGGCGACGCCGACCTTGCGCGTGGCCCTGCTGCTGACGCGTTTTCGCGCGCGCTATCTCTTGAACGCGCTGCGCTCGCGCCGGACGCGCCTGCCGGTGCTGGTGGTGGTGGTCAGCCTGCTGTCGTCGCTGGCTTACGTGGGCCTTTTTTGTCAGGCCTTCGCCGCCATGACCGAGGCGACGGATCTGCGTGGGCAGGCGGCGGCGCTGGCCTTGATCGTCAGCACGATCGTGCTGGGCGGATCTGCCGCCAAGGCCGCCGGCAGCGACGCCGTGCTGGCCGGTTCGCCGGAGAACGAATTCTTGCTGTCGCGTCCGTTGACGTTGCCCAGCTTGGTTGTGGCGCGCTGTCTGTCGGACGCGGCGACCGATCCGGTGGGGGCGCTGTTCATTTTTCCCGTGCTGGCGGCGGCGGCGTTGATCTGGAACCTGGGCGGGGGCGCCTTGCTTGCCGCGGCGCTGACGTCGCTGCTGGTCCAGGTCGGCGTGTCGGCGGCGGCGCAGGCGCTGCAGATCGCCGTCGTGCGATTCGTCCAGCCGCGGCGGCGACGCACGGCCTGGGTGGGGTTGCGCCTGGCCGCGTCGCTGGCGCTGGCCTCGTTATGGATGACCAGCACCTGGGTGCTGCGTGCGCCGGCGCGTTTCGCGGCGACGGTGGCACGGGCGGCGGGCTGGCTGGAGTTCTCGCCGGGCGGCCTCATCGTTCGCCCGCTGGTGGCGATCGACCTGGGCGATTCGTGGGGTGTGGCCTGGGGGTTGATGGGCGTGGCGGCGGCGACGGCGGCGGCCCTGGCGATCGCCGTGTGGGTCGCCCGCAGTGCCGGCATGCACGGCTGGGAGCAGGCCGGAGCCACCTGGGCAGAGGCAGGCGGGCAGAGCGTGGCGCTGTCGCGGCGCCCGCCGACCGCGGCCACCAAGGACCTGCGCCTTCTGCTGCGCGATCGCTCGCAGCTGCTGGCGCTGGTGGCCATGCCGGTGATCTTCGTGGGCGTCCAGATCTTCGGGGCCGCCGGCTGGAGCTGGTCGACCGAGTCGGTGCAGCGCGTGTCGTATCTGTCGTTCTCGCTTTGTCTGTACATGGCCACCATCGGGCCGCTGGCCCACATGCAGTCCGAGCGACGCGCCTTCTGGATTCTGCTGACGGTGCCGACGTCGCTGGGGCGTTTGATGGCTGCCAAGGCGCGGGTCTGGTCGCTGATCGTGGGCGGCGTGGCGGTGCTGGTTTTCGTGGGCCTTTCTGCGGGGGCGCCGCCGGCGGGCGCCTGGGCCTTCGCTGGAACGGGCCTCTTGGTGGTGGGTGGCGCCGTCGGGATGACCTGGTTGGCGGTGGCGCTGGCCTGTCACGCCGCCGATCTGTCAGACGATCACCGGCCCGCCGTCAGCCCGACGACCATCTACCGGTTTCTGCTGGTGGGCGGCCTTTACAATCTGATCCTGGCCGGTGACGCGGCGACGCGGGTGCGCGGCCTGCTGCTGTACGCCCTGGCCATCGCCGCGTTCTGGGCGACCGGGATCAAGCGCGCCACGCAGTGCCTGGATCCCGAGGCGACGCGCCGGCGCGAACCATGGCTGGGCGATGCGGCCATGTTCGCCCTCTGTGGGTTTCTGGGCGCGCGCGGCGTGGCGGCCGCGGCGCGCCTGGGCGGTCAACCGCCAGCGCAGGCCGAGCTCATCGGCTGGATGGCGAGCAGCGCCGTGCTGGGATTGGTGGCGGCGATCTATGTGGCGGGGCTGCCCCGCGTGGCGGCTGCCCTGCGCGGGTGGCGTGCGGTGCTGGTGGCCCTGGGCGCCGGCCTGATCATGAGCGCGGCTCTGCGGCGCAGCCCGGGCGCGGGAAACGCGGCGGTGTGGCGGGAACTTCTCCAGGGCGGACTGACCTCGCCGGCGGTGGCGGTGGGCGCCGCGGCCGTCACCGTCTTCGCCGTCATCTGCGACGAGCTGATCTTTCGCGCCGTCGTCCAGCGTGCGCTGCAAAATCATTTCAGGCGCGCGCCGGTGGCGCTGGCCTGGGACGTGGTTGTCTCGGTGCTGGCCTCCGCGCAGGGAGCGTCGCTGGCGCAGGTGGTGACGGTTCATGGCCTGTCGGCGCTGGTCTGGACGCTGACCCGGCGAACGTGGCCTTGCGTGCTGGCGCGGCTGGTCAGCATCGCCCTACTGGCGGCGCTGCCGGCGGCGCCCCTATAATTCCGGCGTGCCTCGGTTCGCCTTGATCGCCGGGACTGCGATCGCCGCCGCTGTGATGGGGGCGTGCGCGCTGGACAAGACAGGTCTTGACCCGGTTGACGCCAGCCCCAATGACGATGTCGGCTCGTCGACGGGAGGACAGATCGCAAACGGGGACGCCGGGGGCGGCGGGGACGTCGGGGACGACGGCGATCTCGGCGACGTGAGCTGTGCGCCGTGCGGTCCCTGCCAGCGGTGCGGCGGCGACGGAACCTGCCAGATCGATCCCACTTCCCGATGGGAGATCGTCTGCGTCTCGGCGGCGGTCGCGGCTTCGCCGCCCGGCCGGGAGAAATGGGACTCGCCCAGCGGCAAGGACACGGGCGGCGCAGCGCCCGATCCTTACTGTCAGTTCGACACCGAGGCCGTCAACCCCAGCCCGGCCACCGCCGGCATCACTGACACCGTCACCGACAGCTTCGCGCCCGGGTGGAACGAGGTCATCACGCCGCCGGGACAGACCATCAGCGCCGCCGCGCTGCTGGACCCGAACGCCCACTGGAAGCTGACGGTGGGTGACGACGACGGTTGCGACGCCAACAACGTATGCGTCGCCGAGAACATCTGCACCGTCCTGCCGCCCATGAAAAGCGCGTGGCTGCTTGACGGTGCCGTTTCAGAGTCGGTGGCCCCCAGCTGCCAGACGCTGTCGCTGCGATTCGTCTGCCAGCACTGAGGCCGATCGCTAGGGCGCGGCGATCGGGAAGAGGCGGTTCACTCTGATCGGTGCGGCTGGCGGCGCTTCCAGCCGGGGCGTCGGGGGTGGCACGTCGGCCAGGGCGGCTTTCCAGTCGGCGAAGCGGCCGCCAGCGCGCGTGGCGACGGCGGCGGCGGCTCCGGCGGCGAAACCGCCCTGGGCCAGACGGTATTCGATCCAGGCCCATTTGGGCGAGGTCAGGCGCACGTCAACGCGGCCGCGCAGCTTGGCGCGCAGCCGGGCCAGCTTGGCGTCAATCAACGCGATCGATTCGAAGGGCGAGCCGTCGAGCGGCGTGTTCCGCTTGGCCACGAAGGGGGCAATGCTCAGGGCCAGCTTGGGCGCCACCGCCGCCAGCTCCAGCGCGAACCGGCCCAGCTCGTCGATGTCGTCCATGGTCTCGCCGGGCAGGCCCAGCATCATGTAAAGCTTGAGCAGGCGCAGCTTGTGCTCGCTGCACAGGGCCGCGGCACGCAGCAGGTGTTTCTCCTTGGTCTTGCGTTCGATGACGGTCCGCAAGCGTTCCGACGCGCCGTCGGAGGCGGTGGTCAGCGTGCGATAGCCGCCTTGTTTCAGCAGGCCCACGATCTCGGTGGTCAGACGATCCGCGCGCAGGCTGGACACGCCCACCTCGCGCCCCTGACCGACCACGCCGGCCAGGATCTCCGGCAGCTGCGGGTGATCGGTGACGGCGGCGCCGACCAGACCGACCCGGCGCGCGTCGCCCGGGATCAGGCCCAGCACGCGCTCGGCGGAGACCAGGCGCATGCCGCCGTTCGTCGACCGACGCATCACGCAGTACGTGCAGCCGCGGTGACAGCCCCGTTCGGCTTCGATGAGGAACATGTCCCGCAGCTCGGTGTGGGGCGTACGGATCTGGGAGTGGGCGGGCAGGCGGCTGTCGGCCACGGCGGCGACCGCGGGCAAGGATTCGCCATGGATCGACGGCACGTAGAAACCGGGCAGGCGCGACACCTCGGTCAGCCAGGCGTCGCGATCGGTGGCGTCGCGAATCGTGTCCATGAGGACGGCGATCAACTCTTCGGCCTCGCCCAGGATCATCACGTCGGCGTACGGTCCGGCGGGCACGGGGTTGGAAAAAGTCAGCGGACCACCGATGACGATCAGCGGGTGCCGCCCCGGGTGGTGCGCCCGTTCGGAGGACAGGGCGGGGATGCCGGCCAGATCCAGACAGTCGACCAGGCCGGCCAGCTCCAGTTCGTAGGCCAGCGAAAACGCAACCACGCGGAACGCGGAGATCGGCCGTCCCGATTCGTAGGTCAACAGCGGCTCGTGCAGCGCGCGGGCGGCCCTGGCGTCGTCGGGCAGGAAGGCTCGCTCGGCGCACACACCGGGCAGGGCGTTCAGCTCGCGGTAGATGGTCTGAAAACCCAGCGACGACATGCCGACGTGGTAAGGGCTGGGGTAGCACAGGGCCACGCCCAGCTCGGCCTGCTTGAAGATCGTTCCGATCTCGGCGTCCAGCCGCTCGGCTCGACTTGCGCGAAAACCCTTCATCAAGAGCGGCGAACTATACGGTGAAACCGGCTTTTTCGCCCGTCGGCGCGCCCGGCCGGGCCCGGCCGGGCCCTGACGCGCCCGGCCCGGTCACTGCGCAGCGTCGGCGGGCGCGCCCGGTGGGCCGGCGTCGGTCAAATGTGTGGTCATCATCTGCAGGTGGTAGAGCTTGGCGTAGATCCCGCCCCGGGCCAGCAACTGGGCGTGGGTTCCTTCCTCGGCGATGCGGCCCCGGTGCACCACCACGATGCGCGACGCGCGCTGGATGGTCGACAGGCGGTGGGCGATCACGATCGACGTGCGACCGTGCATCAACTCGGCGATGCCGCGTTCGATGGCGCGTTCGGTCTCCGGATCGACGCTGGCGGTGGCCTCGTCCAGGATCAAGATCTCGGGATCGCGGCACAGCGCCCGGGCAAAGGCGATCAGCTGGCGCTCGCCGGCAGAGAAGTTCACGCCGCGTTCGACGACAACCGCCTGCAAGCCCTCGGGCCGCGAGGCGATGACCCGTTCGGCGCCCACTCGTCGCGCCGCCTGCATCATGCGTTCCGGGGTGGCGTTGGGGGCGGAGAGGCCGATGTTGTCGGCCAGTGTCCCCGCGAACAGGAACACATCCTGGCTGACCACCACCAGCCGGCGCCGCAGCAGTGCCGCGTCGATGGCCCGGGTGTCGATGCCCTCGATGCGCACGGCCCCAGCCTGCACCTCGTACAGACGGGGCAGCAATTTGATCAAGCTGGACTTCCCGGCACCGGTCGCTCCGACGATGGCCAACGTCTCGCCGCGCTCGATGGCCAGCGAAACGTCGGTCAGCACCGGGCGATCGGGACGATAGCCGAACGTCACGTGGTCCAGTTCAATCAAGGGACGGCGCGCGGCGGGCGGAGCGGGCGTGGTCGGCACGGTCAGCACGGGCGCGTCCGGCTCGACGGTGTCGAGAAGGCCGAAGATGCGTTCGGCGGCGGCCATCGCCTGCTGCATGACCGTGTACTTGGTGGACAGGTCGCGGATGGGGGCAAAGAACTTGCTGAGGTATTCAATGAACGCCACGACCACGCCAAAGGTCAGCGTGCCGGCGGCGATGCGCAGCCCGCCGTGCCATAGGAGGCCGGCGATGGCGATCGAGCCGACCGCCTCGACCAGCGAGTACAGCGCGGCGTCGGCGCGGATGGCGCGCGTGTTGGCCTGGCGGTAGGCGACGTTGATCTCGTCGAACTGGTGGGCGATGCGCCGCTCCTGGGCAAAGGCCTGGACGATCTTCATTCCCGACAGGTGCTCTTGCAGGAAGGTGTTGAGGCGGGCCAGCTTGGCGCGGATCTCGCGGAAGGCGTCGCGGACCATGCGGCGAAACAGCGAGGCGATGCCAAACAAGATCGGCGCCGACCCCATGGAAAACAGGGCCAGCCGCCAGTCGATGGCGAACATCGCCACCAGAAAAGCGGTCATGCGCACCAGATCGCCCAGCAGGCTGACGATCCCGGAGGCGAACATGTCGTTCACCGATTCGATGTCGCTGGTCAGCCGGGTCATCAGGCGCCCCACCGGCGTGCGATCGAAGAACGACGCCGACAGCGACAGCACGTGGGCGTGCAGGCGCAGGCGCAGATCGTTCATGGCCCGCTGGCCCATGAGCTGCGTCAGATAGAGGTGGGCGAACATGGCGCCGTACTGACCCAGCAGCGCCAGCAGGTACAGAAGGCCGATGCGATCCAGCCCCTCCAGGCGACCCACGGCGATGTG
>JAXDMH010000315.1:0-10374 GCA_034666225.1 Myxococcales bacterium | reverse complement strand
ACGATCCGCGCCGGCCGCTTCGTTGCTCCTCCTCACAATACCTACGGGTATTCCTCGTCGTCGCGCCTCGCGGCCGACGCGGCTTGTCGGCCTCGTCATTGACGCTATTTCGCGGGAGGCGCACTAGCACCTCATCGCAGGGATTTTTTGAAAGGTTGAATGGTTGGTCCGGCTCCGTTCTTCCTCGCCTCTGTACCCGCGGGACCCCTCACCTTTCGCCCTCTCCCCGTTGCGCGGGGTGAGGGAGTGGTAGTGGGAGTGGCGTGGTCTCACGATCGCTAACGAAGCGCTCGGCTTGGAGACGACGCTTTTCCCCCCACAATCCCCTCTTCCCGACCGACGAGCGGCGGCCAATCTTTCAAAATCCCTGCGACGAGGCACTAGGCGGGTTGCGGCAATCTCTCGCCTTGAATCGTGAAGGCCAAGAATCTAAGCTCTGGGTCTGGTGCTGGAGCAGTACACACGGCGCCCCGCCGAAAGACGTTTCCGGCGTTCCCGCAGGGTCCGCACCCCAGGGGTCAGGGCGACTGCCCTGGCGCTCGCCGGACTTTTGGTCGGTGGCGGACAGATGACGCAGGCGACGCAGCCGGCGCCCGCGGTCCCAGCGTCGGCGCCAGCGGCCCCAGCCGCGCCGACCGTCCCCGCGCCACCGTCCAGCGCCGAGGTCATGGTCGTCGAGGGAGGACGCGCCGTCGGGCAGACGACGCCGGAGAACGCGCGCCGGGACGGCCTGACCGTGGTCGATCTCTCGGACGAGTGGCTGCAGAGCATCTTCTCGGAGGTGCCCGGGAAGCCGCAGCCACTGCGGCCGTATCTGGTCGACCTGGCGAACGGGCGGATGCGCCCGAACGCGACCTACGCGCGCGCCCGCGAGGACCGTTTCTTCGAGGCGTTCGGGGTGTCCCCCAGCCTGAATTTGCTGCGGCGACGCCTGGCGGATCGCAAGCGCCACGTCTGCCACGAGCGGGTGAAGGACGCCGTGCTCGAGGAACTGTCGCCCAAGAACGTGATCCCGCCGGAAGAGCCAGAGAAAGTCCCGAACCCCGACCCCGCGACGGTCGCCGAGACGCCCCTGATTCTGACCGGGCGGACCATCTCGCCGCGCGTGTTGACCCCGACGGAACATCGGGCCGTGATCGCGCTGCAGGCCCACCTGCGCTGCGAGGATCTGCTGTCCGGAAAAGCGAACGCCGCCCGGATGGATCGCCGGACGACCGAGGGCCTGCAGCTTTACCAGCGGCTGCACATGCTCGCGGACAGCGGGCGCATCGATCTCGAGACCCGCACCACGCTTCTGGGCGACAGTCGCGAGCACGACTTCCGGGCGCTGCTGCGCGCGTTGCGCGAGCGGGTGGTCGACGCGACCGGGCTGCTCGAGGACGGCTCGGCCCTGGGTGTCCTGGGCGAGGTGCAGGGGCGAATGCTGGACAGCGCCGAGTTCCGGTCGGTGCAACCCGCCACCGCGCAATCCAATCCGCCGCCCGCGACCCAGGCGCCCGCGGCCCAGGCGCCCGCGGCCCCACCGCCCGCGGCCCCTGCGCCCGCGGCCCCGGGAAAAACTGGTGCAACCGCTGGCGCGGCGCCGCTCAAGATCACCCCGGCGCCTGATTTGATCGCTGCCGCCACCCAGGCGGCCAGCCAGGCGCTGGGCTGGACATCACCGGACGCCGTTCTCGCCAGCACACTGGTCGCGCCGCCGCCTTCCACGCGAAAACCCGCGCGTAAAGCAGCGGCCGGTCGGGCGCCTGCCCCCTTGCCCGCGGCCGTCGCGATCCGCTTGCCGCCGCTGCCGCCCTATCACGGACCGAAGATGGATCTGCGCGCCGAGATCGACCGCGGCGAGGTGGTCCTGGGGAAACCGGCCATCGACAAGGATGGAAAGAAAAAGTGGAAGCCGCCGGTCAATGACCGCCCGACCCTGACGCTGTACGCGCGCGTGGGCGATCACGAGGTGGCCCTGATGCGCTGGCCGACCACCATCGGCGGCTGGAAGACGATCCAGAAGTCCGACGGCACCATGGCGCTGAAGTACAAGGAGTCCGTCACCGGCGACGCCATCTGGCCCGAGGTGCTGGCCACCCCGTCCTGGCACCCGGCCCCGGGCATGCCCACCCGCCACCTGCTGATCAAGCGGGGGGACACCTGGGAGCCGAAGACCCAGGTCATCGGCCCGGGCTACCGCGCGGCCTACGGGCTGGTGGCGATCGTGCACAAGTCGATCGAGGGGGTTAACGAGGCCGGCGAACCACAGCTGGTGGACCACCTCATCCGGACTCACGGCATACCCGCCTACCGATCGGTCAAGCGCGGCGAGAGCAGCGGCTGCCACCGGCTGCACAATCACCTGGCCCTGCGCCTGGCGGGCTTCCTGGTGCGGCACCGGGAGAACGTGCGCGACGGTCTGGTGCCCGAGGATTATGTGCGGCACATGGAATACCAGGGACAGCAAGTGTCCCTGCAAAGCGACACCAAGGGTTACCGCTTCAAGCTGACGCCGCCCGTGCCGGTGACCGTCCTCGACGGCGACGTCCGTGGCGACGCCAAGTCCGTCAAGCGCGTGGTGCCGATCGCCGTGATGCCGTAGCAGGCCGACTTGCCCGCCAACCTCACGGAAACGAGGGCGGGCCGTCGGCGTCGCCGGTGCCCCACGCGCTGGTGGCATCGCCGCTGACGACGAAATCCAGCGCACCACCACTCTTGATCACGTCCCAGGGCAGCCAGCTGCTCTGATACGGCGAGCCGTTCCACTTCACGCTCTGGACGTAGAGGTTCGCGTCGCTGGCATCGGGCGCGCGAATCGTCAACGTGCCGCCCGCCAGTCGCACGATCGCCGACGGGAACCGCGGGCTGCCGATCACGAAGCCGGCTACACCAGGAATCGCGTGATTGATCCCCAGCGAGGCCATGACCACCCACGAACCCATCGAGCCGCCGTCGTCATTGGCCGGATTGCCGGTGGGCGCATTGGGATACCAACGCGCCAGCATCCGTCGCCACACTTCGGCGCCGCGGTTCGGTTGGCCGACGTAGGCGTACATCTGCGGCGCCAGCTCCTCGGGCTCGTTGCCGAGATAGGCGTGCACGGTGTGATTGATGAGCGCGTTCACGCTGCGCGCGGCGTCGCTGTCCGTCGGCAGCCCGAAGTGATCCTGCAAGCGCGCAGCGGTCGCTGCCCGGCCTCCCAGCAGGTCGACCAGGCTCGCTCGATCGTGCTCGACCATCCATAGATATTGCGATCCGTTGCCCTCGCGGAACCATTCATCGTTGGTCAGGGGACCACTGACGGTCGCGTCCCAGCCGGCGACGAAGCTCCCGTCGGCGTTGCGCGGCACCAGGTAGCCTTTGAAGGTTCGCGGGCTCAGCGCGGCGGCGTCGGCCTTCCACAGGTTCTTCCAGCGCCTCGACGCGGTCATCATGGCGTCGAACTTGGTGACATCTCCCAGCGCCTTTGCAAACTGCGCGATGGCAAAGTCGGTGTGCGCATATTCAAGCGTCATGGAGGCGGCGCCACCGCTGGTGTCCAGGCCGACATATCCTTTCGACAGATATCCACTCAATCCCTCGCGGCAGACATGTCCTCCCGACTTTGCGGCGGGGTCGGTGGCGCCGTTGTACATGGCCGTCAACAGATGGCCGGTGTCGTAGCCGGCGGTGCCAACATAGGCCGCGATGTTGGCGGCGACCATCGAGCCGCCGTCGCCGATCATGCCGCGCGAGTCGGTGGCCGCCTGCTGCCAGCGCGGCAAACAGGCCGGCGCGGTGTCCTGCGCGGCGTCGTTGGCCAGCGAATTCGCGATGTCGGCGGCCTCGGCCGGCGCCAGCATCCCCAGGAACGCGGATTGGGTGCGTGAAATGTCCCAGCCGGCGATGTTGTGAAACTGGCGATGACCCACTGTTGCGACGTGGACCTTGTCGTCGAAGCCCAGATACTGCCCGTTGGCATCGCTGAAAATATTGGGATGAATGTGGGCGTGATAGAGCGCGGTGTAGAACGTCGTCAGATCATTCGTCGCTCCCCCGCTGACCTGAATGGCGTTCAGGCGCGCATTCCAGGCTGCCTCTGCCTTCGCCTTGACGGTGTCAAAGTCCGCAGGCGCCGCCCACTGCGCCGGGTCGTTCTCAGACGTCAGATTGCTCTGGGCATTGGCCACACTGACATAGGAGATCCCGATCTTGGCCTGCACCACGCGGTTGGTCTGCGTATCGAAATTCAGCCATCCACCCACCTGGGTGCCGTTGCCCGAGCTCCAGGTGTTCGGTCGAGTGGTGGCGCCATTCCAGACGCCACCCCCCGTCCAGGCGCGATCGAAGACCAGCGCGAAATAGACTTTGTAGGTGACGCTGCCGTTGTTCTTCACCGAGCCGGTCACCATCCTGTTCGCGGCGTCGATGGTGAGCCCGGTGTCGCCGGCGACGATGGCGGCGGCTCCATTGGCGCTGGGCGCCGCGCGGATCAGGACATTGGCGTTGGCGCCGACCGGAAAGGTAAACCGGGCAAACCCCGTCCGCTCGGTGGCGGTCAGGTCGACGTCGATGTCCTTGCTGTCCAGATGGACGTGATAAAAGCCGGCCTTGGCGACCTCGTTCGGGCTGCCATGCTTGAACGTCTGGCCATAACGGCTCCAGTTGGTCCCGGGCGACGGCAGTGCAGAATCGAATCCCGTCGTCGGCATGATGCCGACGTCCAGCCAGCTGGCAAACGCGCGCCCGCTATAGCGGGTCATGCTGAACTCGGAGAGCGTGCTCTGGTTGTAACGATAGCCGCCGCTCTCGCTGGTGGTGTCCGGGCCGAGCTGCACCATCCCGAACGGCACCATGGCGGCGGGCGTCGTGTTCCCGGCCTCCAATGTGTTGGCCGCGGACTGCGTTCCAATGAACGGATTGACGTACTGGGTGAGCGGAAGATCCATCGTTCCCATCCCGATGACTGGCAGGTCCGGTCCACCGGGCGTGACATCGACGGCATCATCGGAAGCGGCGGCATCGGCTGGCGGCGGCAAAACGCTCTGATCGGCAGACGCATCGACCGGCGCCCCGCCGACGGTCACATCAGCCGCAGGCGCGTCGTTCCCGCCACTGTCGACCGGCTTGCTCCCCGGGACCGCGCAGCCGGCAGCCAGCACGAGCACCCACGCGGCCCGGCTGGAGCGCGTGAGACGTTTCTTTACGCGCCTCGTTCTTACCCGGATGGGTTCAGGCTGCTCACCCATACCGCCCGACGTTATCGCGGGTGGCGAAATTATGGAATCGGCGTGAAGGCGCTGACGCTACTCGAACTTCACGTCATCGATGGTCAGGTCATAGTTCTGGGGAGCCTTCGGGCCGCTGAAGGTCATGAAGGTGACCGAATAGATGCGCTGGCTGGAATAGGCTTCCCACGAGACCGGCGCGCCGTAGGCCTGAGCGAAGACCGCGCCTGGACCCGTGTACCCGGGAAAATGAACCGTCAGGCTGTGCCATGAAAGATCCGTGGGCGTGAAGGTCCACGTGAACCAGCCATAGTCGCCGCCCGGGCGTGGCTGAGGCTGCTCGGTCAGCGTCACCCGATGGGCCATCCCCACGCTGGCCGGGCCCGCCTGGTACGAGAACGTCAACTGGCGCATCGGTGACAGGGCGAGGACGTTGAGCCCGGCCGCTGCGTTCAAAGGCAGCTCGAAGAGGCAGAACGGATAGTTCGGTCCCACGTTCGCCTGCATCACGCCCGCGATGCGCGCAGCCCCGTGAGGCGTTCCGCCCGGAAGCGTGCTGCCGGCGGTGGTCATCTCCAGATTGATGGTGGACGGTGGCGTCAACGTGTCGTTGAAGACCGCGTTCATGGCGCCGAAGTGATTGACCAGATCAAGGTCTTCGAAGTCATCCACCAGATTGGTCGGCAGCGTCGCGCTGGTGGAGATGGGGTCCACCGATCCGCAGCCAATCAGAGACAACAAGATCAGCGTCCAAGAGTGACTTTTCATGACGATATGGTGGCAACTACGTTTGGCGGCGGCTTTGGTTCCACCACGTAGCAAAAATAATCGGGCGGCCGGAAACCCGCCCTGTGCCGGCGCAGGGAACGCAGGGAAGGGTCATCGAGGCGCGGGTGCGTGCGTCACCCGTGGGCTCGGCTCACGGCGGGGCAGGGCAGCCGATTCTCTTGGTGTCGATGCCGACGTCGTCCATCCACATGTCGATGGGGATCGGCGACGATTGGGCGTTGTACCAGCCCAAAGACAGCTTCGTGAACGGTGGCGCGCGCCAGTTGTTGGCGCCCGCTCCTTGAATGCAGCCGTCGCCTTTCTGCATCACCGCCATGTCGGCAAGCTCCTCGCCGTTCAGCCAGTAGTGCATCTCGTTATTGGCGCCGTCGTACAACCATTCGATGCAATTCCATTGCGCGAGCGGCATGTGGGTCTTGGAGTTTTTCCAGCAGTCGGCGGACGGGGTCCAGTAGTTGGCAAACAGGCCGCCGTCGCCGGGGACCGGTCCGCCGCCATAGTTGTACTGGCCGTCGGTCATCGTGCCGGGAAAGAAGCCCTGGGCGCGGATGTTGTCCCAGTGCACGTTGCGAGCCGGCGTCGCCATCACCCACATCATCATGCGCCCGTAGAGCGTGTTGTTGGGCAGCGCGGAGAGCGGCCGCGTGATGAAGGAGTTGATATGGTCCCTGTTCGCGACCAGCGTGACGTGCACCGATTTCGTTCCGCTGTACGCGCGCGTGGTGTCGATCTGCAGCGTGCCAGTTCCAGCGGGACGGATGTCGACGGTCCACATCGCCGGCGCCGCGCCGGTGGCGTTGCCTTCGAAGTCGTCGCACGCGATGGCGCCGGTGCATGATCCGGTCAGCCCCGACTCGCCGGCTGTATCGCGGGGCCCGTCACCCACCTCGCCGGTCGCTCCCGCGCCCCCCGCGTCATCGCCGGCGGGCAGATCAGTGGCGTCGATCGGCGGGACCGATGCGCCACCGCTTCCCCCTGTGCTGGACATCCCGGTGTCGGTGGGCGCACTGGCGCCGCCGGCCCCTCCCGTTCCCTTCGCTGGTGTCACCGGACTGGACGCGCTGCACGCGGTGAGCGCAAGGATGGCCCAGGACATTCTCATGTAGCCAAGTACCACAGAGACCCGAAACGGGTCATTGGACCAGGCGTTTCGAGGACCTGCGCGGTATCGCTAAAATGACTTACCCGTCTGGATGCCGGTCGTGACGCCGTGCCTGTTCAACCCGCGCGGGGCGTCTAGATCGAGACATGCGGTCGATTGCTGTTCGGGCTATTCGCAAAGTTGCCGTGGTCGCGATCCTCGCGGTCGCCGCCTGCACGGGCACGCTGGCTTCATCAATCGACGGTGGGGGCACGGGGGGCGATCGCGTCACGCCTCCGTCGGGGTTGGGTGGGGCCGGAAGCGTCGGAAGCGGCGGGATCCCCGGAAGCGGCGGGAACGCTGGAATCGCCGGCGCCGGGGTCGACGGCGGCGGGAGCGGCGGCGCCATCGCCGATGGTGCCGCGTCGACCGACGCCCCCCACAGCGACAAGATCCTGATCTACGGCGTCACCGCCACCGGCTACCGTCACGCCTCGATCCCGGCCGCCGCCAACGCCATCGCTGCTGCGGCGGCGGCGGTAGGCCTGACCGCCGAGATCGTCGGCGCCACCGACCAGACCAACATGGTCGACCGATCGAAGTTCACCGCGGCCGCGCTGGCCGGATACGGCGCCGTCATCTTGCTGGCCAACGACGGCGAGCCGTTCGGCTATCCCGCCACCGACGAGATCCAGAACCTGATCGCGTTCGTCCAAGGGGGCGGCGCGCTGGTCGGCATCGAATGCGTGACCGACTGTTACGGCGGCGCCGTCAGCGGTCCGATGACGGGTCATCCAAAGTCGGCGCCTTTTCACGACCTGCTGGGCGCCACGTTTCAGGACCATCCCGGCAACTTCGCGCCTGCCACCTGCACCAAGGTGGGAACGCACCCGGTGATCGCACAGCTGGCGCCGTCGTTTCGCACGACCGACGAGATCTATTCCTTCACGGACTTCCGCATGGACAACCAGGTCATCCTCAACTGCTCGTCCAGCACGGCGCCGGCGACTGTCCGTCCCGTCTCGTGGGTCAGAGAAGAAGGCGCGGGTCGCGTCTTCTACAGCGCGCTGGGACACGCCGATACGCACTGGACCATGCCGCTGGATCCGGCGAACGCGTCACGGTTGGTGGACGACCTTGTCGTGCCCGGGTTGCTCTGGTCGATGAAGCGCGTTCCCTGACGCCTCTTGCCGGGCGGTGGTTGCGGCGGCAACACCCTGTTGCTCGCCCGACAACAGGTCGCCCTTTCTGTTTCCCCGTAAACCGGCGGTCCAACCGATTTACTAAGAAAAAAATTGTAGGCATAGTTACTGCTTATTCAGTGCGTGCAAATGAGCACGCAACGATTTCAGCGGGTAGGAACACTTGGGGCGGCCCTGAGCTTGGCGACGATTCTGGGCTGTCAGCCCACTGACGAGGCGCCCAGCGGGACCGAGGCGACGGACGACGCGCTCAGCGCGACGAACGGGCTGACCGGCATCAACGGCCTGTCGAGCTACAACGGCCTCAACAGCCACAACGGACTCAACGTCTACAACGGCCTGTCGTCCTACAACGGGCTGTCGTCCTATAACGGCCTCATGAGCACGGCGGACGGGCGGACGACGGTCACGTATCTCGTGCGCTGCGCGCTGGCCGCCGGCGATACGCTGGTCAAGCAGGATCAGTACGGCAACAACTTTACCTTCGCCGGCGGGATCGGGCTGGCGCCGCAGTACAAGAACGGCGCTTGCGACGTCAACTGCCAGGAGGCGCTCTCGTCGTGCATGCTGGCGCACATCAACACGTCGGGAACGCACATCCCGCTGTGGCTGGTCGGCCCCGACACCGCCATCGGCTGGGGCCAGTCGCCCTGGTACCCGACGCGCGAAGGAACGTTCTTCGGCAACATCTTCAATCCCGATTCAACGGGCGTCGTCCGCGCCCACTATTGCCAGGCGCCCACCACGCCCAACAACACCGTCCCCGGCCGCCTGGGAGCGAGTCAAAGCGGCGCACCCTACACGAACCCCTACCAGTACAGCGAACTGGACCCGGGCTACTGCGATTCGTATTGCCAGATGAATGGCAGCGACGGCTCCAAGTCGTGTCCGGCTGAGGGCCGCACGTGGAGCCACCCCATCACGGTGTGGCGCGGCCAGACCTTCCAGGCCGAGAGCGGAACGCTGTTCGGCCGAGCAGCCGTGCTTGGCTGCGCGAGCGGTGTCTGCTCGAACGGGTACCGTGTCGGCGTCATCGACGCGACGTCGGGCGTGACGTTCAATTACGTCCATTCCTCGGCGGGGGGCGCGCAGAGCGTGGTCATCTACTACACCAACGGCGACGTGAACTCGAACAACAACCGCAGCTTCAACATCTCGGTGAACAGCGGTGTCGCGCAGAACTTCGCCTTTCCGGTGGTCGAGTTCGGCAACTGGAACAAGGTCGCCGGGATGACGGTGCCGCTGAACGGATTCCTCGAGGGCGGCAACAACACCATCCGCTTCGTTGCCGACGGACAGCATCCGGCGCCGGATCTGGACTGGATCGAGATCATGCCCGGTCAGGGCTGGACCGCGGAGGCGGAGACCGGGTCGTTCACCGGCTCCGCGAAGCCTTACAGCGGCTGCGCCACCTGCTCGGCAGGCACCCGCGTCGGCAGCTTTGGCCCGAACTCCAGCGTGACCATGGGGAAGCTCAAGGCAAGCACCGCGGGCACGCACTCCGTCGTCGTCTACTACAGCAACGGTGATCCGACGGTTCGCTCCGTGAAGGTCCAGGTCAACGGCAACCCGGCCAGCCTGTTCTCGATCTTCAAGTCGACCAGCAACTGGACGAACGTCGGCTCGGTCACGCTCAACCTGGCCGGCTTCACCGCGGGGACGGCGAACACCATCGTGTTCTCGACCGACTCGACCTTCGCCGCGCCCGACCTGGACTTCATCGAGATCAACTGAGCGCGGCCTTCCCTCCGCTCACTTCACGTCGGTCTCCGACTCGTTCATGATCTTCACGCCGGAGATGTTCACGCCGCAGGGCGGGAACTCGTTCGGGGTGAAGAAGTTGTCCGACAGCTTCGAGTAGTAATTGTCGCCGTCCTTCAGCGTGGTGTGGTCGGCGGACGGGATGGGCACCGAGATCTTCTGCGGCAGTACGCGACCCTGCAGGCCCTCGATGGCCGCCTTCATGGCGATGGCGGCCAGGCCGGGTGACTGCCCCAGCGACAGGCCCTTCATCCCCTTGTCGTGGTACTTGGCGATCAGCTTGCGCGCGCCGTTCTCCGCCTCGGTGGCCACCGGGATCGGCTTGTGCTTGGCGTCCATCAACGCGCGGATG
>JAXDMH010000314.1:0-6015 GCA_034666225.1 Myxococcales bacterium | reverse complement strand
CGCCACCCCCGATGCCGCCTCCGCCATCATCTTCATCTTCATCTTCATACTCGTCCTCGTCTGCGTCTGCGCGCTGATGAAACTTTTATCCAAGCTGACCTTGCTGACCCTGGGTGTCTCGGCGGTGCCGCTGGCCATCGCCGGTTATTCGTCGCTGCGCATCGGCCAGAACGCCCTGCGCGGGGCCATCGAGGAGAACGAGCTGACCGTGGCCAAGCAGGTGGCGGAGTACACGGCCAGCGAGATCAGCAACCTGCTGTCGATCCTGCGCGTCGATGCCCACATCTTCGACCTGACGCGGGCCGGCCGCGACGCACCGACGCCACAAGGGCTGCTGAAATTTTTGCAGCTGGTCTATCACCAGAGCGACGACTTCTGCGCCGTGGCCATGTTCGACGAGCGGGGGTCGTCCGTGGGGCAACCGGCGTTCATGGAGAACCCGGGCCAGTACGAGAGCTTTCGCAACCACGAACCAATGCGTCCCACCGACGTCGAGGCCGTGGGGTTGATGGCGCCGCTGGGCGAGGCGGCCCGCACCGGGCACGGCGTCGGTCCGGTCTTCCTGGGTGGGCCCAGCCATCAGCCTCACGTCGTCGTGGCCGTGGCCTTTGATCCCAGCCTGGGCGGCGGCAAGCGCATCCTCAGCGCCGAGATCACGCTCAAGCGACTGGGTGATTACGTGGCGGCGGCGTCGACGGCGGACACCGACGTCAAGCTGCTGGACAGCCGCGGACGTCTCATCGCCTCGGGCTCGCGCGGGGGCGTGGCCAGCCTGGAGCCGGTGCGGATGCCCAACGGCAAGGAGGGCGAGCTGCCGCCCACCGATTTCGTGGGCGAATACGAGATCAACCGGCGCCGCGCCATCGGCGCCTTCGCCGCCACCGGCGCCTACGGCCTGGGCGTGGTGGTTGATCGCAGCGTCAACGCCGCGCTGGCGCCGGTGGAACGGATCGCCCGCGCCACGCTGTTCTGGATCGGCATCTCGGCGCTGATCGGATCGATCGTGGCGCGCAGCGTGGCCCGCCGCATCTCCCAGCGCGTGGAAGACCTGTCCGACGGGGCGCTGCAACTGGCGGCCGGCAAGCTGGACACCCGCATCCAGCACACCTCGCGCGACGAACTGGGCGATCTGGCCGTGGCGTTCAACACCATGGCCGGCTCGCTGGACGGCGCCCGCACCCAGATTCTGCAGCAGAACAAGGAGATCCTGGCCTGGAACCAGACCCTCGAGCGGCGGGTGGATGAAAAGGCGCGCGAGCTGCGCCAGGCCCACGATCTGCTGCTGCGCTCGCGGTCGCTGGCCGCGGTCGGCGAGCTGGGCTCGGGTGTGGCGCACGAGATCAACAATCCGCTGGCCGGCGTCCTGGGCATCGCCCAGCTGATCCTCACCGACCTGCCGGCCGACCACCCCATGCGCCCGATGGTCGAAGACATCGAGGAGCAGGCGACGCGCATCCGCAAGGTGGTGTTCAACCTGCTGCGTTTTGCCCAGCGCGAGATGGGTGAGGACATGGTGGCCATTGACGTCGCGCGCGTCATGGACGACGCCATCGAGCTGTGCGGACCCAGCGAGCTGGCCAGCTCCGGCGTGCAGGTCATCAAGCGGTACGCCAAACCGACGCCGCTGATTCGCGGCAGCGGTACCCGCCTGCAGGAAGCGTTCATGCAGCTGATCCAGAACGCCCGGTCGGCCATGACCAAGGGCGGCACCATCGCCATCGAGACCAGCGCCCCCGAAGACAAGCTGGTCCGCGTGACCATCCGCGACACGGGGCGCGGCATCAGCCCCGAACACCTACCTCGGATCTTTGATCCGTTCTTCACCACCAAAGGAGATTGGGCCGGGACCGGAATGGGGCTGGCGGTTGTCCACAAGACGATCGAAGATCACGGGGGGGCTATCCAGGTGCAAAGCCAGGTCGGCACAGGCACCAGCGTGAGCATGACGTTCCCGATCAACGCGGGACGGAGCCATCTGCCATGAACAACAAAGGCTCGTACAAACGCGTCGGGGGCTCCCTGTTCCTGGGAGTCACCGTGGTGGTTCTGTTGTTCGGGGCGACTCGCTTGTCGAAGATTCTCTTTGAACGGCCGACGGGGACCGGCGCCGGCGCGCCCAACGCTGCCAGCACCGTGCGGGCGACGCCCGAACCGGCGGCCGACGTCAACATCTTCCAGGTGACGTCGGCGGTGGGCCAGGTCGACGCCTATCGAGATGGTCGCTGGATCGCCGTGCAAAAAGGGGATCTGCTGAGCCTGCAGGACATCGTCCGCACCACGCCAGGCGCCAGCGCCGTGCTGCGCCTGGGCGCCGCCACCGAGATCGACCTGCGGGAGAAGGTGGAGATCCGTCTGGACAAGCTGACCGCGGCCGGGGCCATCGTCGATCTGCGCCGCGGCAAGGTGGTGGCCCGGGTGACCGGCGGCAGCGACAACCTGGAGATCACCGCGCGCCAGACCCGGACGTCCAACGAAGGGCCGGCGCATTTCGTGGTCATGGCCGGCGAGAACGGACGCGTGTCGGTGGCGTCGACGGGCGGCCGTACCCGTTTTGCCGCCGGCGGCAAGACGGTGACGCTGACCGAAGGAACGCAGACCGGCGCCGAGGACAATCACGCGCCCGACGATCCGGAGAAAATTCCCGAGGAGGTGCTGCTGACCGTGGTGTGGCCCGCCGGTGAACGCCACGGCGAAGAAGCCGCCATCAAGGGGCGCGCGGCGGCGACGTCGCTGGTGACGGTGAACGGCGCTCCGGTCCCGGTCGGTTCCGACGGTTCCTTCGCGGCGACCGTGCCCCTGAAAGAGGGCGGCAATCCCGTTCGCATCGAGGCCGAGTCGCTGACCGGGGGCATGAAGGAGTCCAGCAAGATGCTGCTCCGTCCGTCGACCCGACCACCCAAGCTGACCCCCGAGGGCGGGTCGCTCTGGCAAAAAAAATGAGAGCCGCCAGGTGACATCGCCGCCCCCCGACGGGAAGGGCCCCGGCCCTGCCGGCCAGCCCGCGTCCCCCGCGGTCGCGGTCGCTGCCACCGGCGACGGAGGTCCCGGTGGTGAACCGGCGCCCGATCTGGCGGCCGAAAACACCCGCCTGCGCGAGCTGCTGGCGGCGGCGGGACGCCTGGCCGAGTTCGGACGCTTCGCCGCCCAGCAGGTTCACGAGCTGCGCCAGCCGCTGTTCGCCATTCGGGGCCTGGGCCAGCTGCTGCTGGAAAAGGATCGCGTCGATCTCGACGAGGTGCTGGATTTCGCCCGCCACATCGTCGACCAGTCGGAACGGTTGACCGCAGTGGTGTCCGACCTGCGCCAGATGTCGGTGCCCGCGCCGCGCGTCGGCAAGCGCCGCGCAGAAGTCGACGCCATCCTGGTGCGCGTGACGTCGCTGCTGGATTTTCGCCTGCGCAAGGGCGTCCGCCTGCGAACGTACATCGCGCCCGACGTGCCGCCGGTGGCCGCCGTTCCCCAGGCGCTGGAGCAGATCTTCATCAACCTGTTCACCAACGCTCTGGATGCCGTGGCCGGGCTTCCCTCCGCGGTGATCCAGGTGCGCGCCCAGGCGGTGCCCGAGCACCCTGGCCTGGTCGAAGTGGCCATCGCCGACAATGGCGGGGGCGTGGCCAAGGCTGTGCGCGGCCGGCTGTTCGAAACTTTCTTCACCACCAAGGGCGAAGAACAGGGGACCGGCCTGGGCCTGGCCGTCAGCCGTGAGATCGCCCGCACCTACGGCGGTGAACTGGTGCTGCTGGACGAACCGGGCGCCTGGGAAGAACCCGCGGTCACGGTGTTCAAACTGACGCTGCCCGTCCTGCAGGAATTCTAGACGGCGCCGGCATGACCATCGTGCTCTCGCTGCTGGCAGCAATGATGGCGCTGGGGGGCGGCGACATCGACGCCGTCACCCCCGGTCCCGGCGGCACGCCCACGCCCGGCGGCTCAAGCGGCGTCGCCCGCGTCACCGTCGTCGCCGAGCGTCCTTCACTGATGCTGGGAAACGACGAGAGCGTCGGCCTGACCGTCGACGTCTCCGGTTTTGCCCCCGGCGCCGCCTTGACCCTGCGCGGCCTCAGCAACGTGGGGCGCGTCGAGGCGCTGACCCCGGCCCCCGCCCCAACATCGCCGGGCCGGTTCACCACCCGTTACCTGACCCCCAAGGAACGCTTTCCTCAGGTGGCGGTCATCGTCATCGAGGCGACGGCCGGTGACAGACGGGCCCGCGGTGTCATTCGACTGCCCATGCTGGCGCCGACGGAGATGCCGTTTCGCACCGACCCGTTCGCTCAGGTCACCCTGCGCGTCGGCGAGCGTACCTTCGGTCCCACCGCCGCCGATTCCACCGGACGGGTCAAGCTGCCCATCATCGTTCCCCCCGGCGTCGGCTTTGGCCAGGCGCGGGCGGTCGATCGCGACGGCAACCTGAACGAGACCGTCGTCGACCTGCAACCGGCGGCCTATCCGCGGGCAGTGATTGTCGCGCCTCCCCAACTGGAGGTGGGGACGTTGACCGAGATCTTTGTCTACGCCACCGAACCGCGCGGCGATCCCACGCCGGCCAAGAACATCGATCTGCGCCCATCCAAGGGCGTGGTCCACGCCGATTCGGCGGGGACAGGCAGCGATGCGCGCTTCCTGTTCGAAGCGCCGTCCACCGTCGATGCGATCAACTTCGAGGCCATCACGCTGGGCGACCCGGCCGGGTCGTTTCAACTTGTGACGCCGCTGCGGGCAGCACCGGCCAAGAAGATGACCCTCACCTCGTCGACCAGCTGGCTGGTGATCGGCAGCGGGCAGACGGCCCAGATCGCCATCGCCGCCGAAGATCGTTTTGGCAACCCGGCGCCGTGCAACCAGGCCTTGCTGACGGCGGGCGGGGTCAAGCTGCCCGTCGAGGTGACGCCCACCGGCGTCGTGAAGGCCATTGTTCGCGCGCCGGAGCACTACGTCGGCAAGGACGTCGTGACGGTGGAGGCGGCGCTCGGTACCGCGCGCACCACGACGGACATTCTGCTTTCGGGCGGACCGCCGGCGCGCCTGACGGTGGACCTGGCCGCGCCCGCCGTGGTCGGCGACGGCCGGCACGGCGTCGAGGTGCGGGTCAACGCCGTCGACACCCACGGCGCCCCCACGATGATCTCCGGCATCAGCTGGGAGATCTCGGGCGGCCGCCTCAGCAACGTGCGCAAGCCGCGCGTCGGCAGCTATGTGGCGGAGTTCGTCCCGCGGCGCGCCTCGGAGGCGCACACGGAGACGGTCGCCGTCATGGCCAGCCAGACGTTGCGCGCGTCGACGACCTTGTGGGTCGAGCCGCCGCGCCCGCGCGCCGTGGTGACGGTGCGGGCGGCGTTCTTCTCCAACCTGGGCAGCGCTTCAGGGCCCGCCGCGTTTCTGGACGCTGTCCAGCCGCTGCGCGGGCGATTCGCGCCGGTTTCGGTGGGGCTGTCCGTCGGCTATCTGCACGACGATCTCACCACCCAGCCGCTGTCGACGGCCGATCCCCAGGGGGCGCGCATCGAGATCAATCAGTTCCCGATCATGGCCATCGCCCGCTATCGGTTGTCGTTGCGGGCGGCCGAGCTCAGCCTGCGCGCCGGCGTGGGCGTGTCCTTGGCCCGCACCCGGCTGACCCCACCGCCCCAGGAGGGGGGCACGCCGGTCAGCGCCGGCGCCCAGGCCGTGGCCCTGGAAGGCGGCGGCGAGGCGGCATTTCCGCTGTCGCCCGGGCAGCTGATCATTGGATTGCGTTACCTGCACGTGGAATTCGGCCGCACGTCAAGGCGGGATGAGATCCGCGGCAACAGCGCCGGCCTGGTCGCCGACCTTGGGTATAGACTGTCGTTCTAGGCCGCCGATGCTCACCGGAATCGAAGACGGATTTGTCGCTCAGCTGCCGGCCGTTCCGGTCAGCCCGGTGGTGGTCAGCGTTCCCCACGCCGGCATCTCCACGGTCGGCTTCGAAAGCGGGCTGTCCCCCGAACTTGATGTCCGCTGCGACGCCGACCTGTTCGTCGATCGGCTTTACCG
>JAXDMH010000313.1:0-3890 GCA_034666225.1 Myxococcales bacterium | reverse complement strand
GGACGATCGACGGGTGCGTCCGCCTTCGGCAATCGCTTGTGTCTCTGCCGACGACGGACGGCCCGTCGGCAGGAGCACGCGTTGCGCCCATCGCCGGCTGAACGAAACGATGGGGCCGGTCCGTCGGGCCACCTCGCGGCTGCCCAACCAGGAGACGACCACCCCCACGACCACGCCCAGCACCGCACCCGAGGCGCCCCAGAAAGGACCTTCGCTGGAATGGACCACAAGCACCACCATCAGCGGCAACATCACGACGGCGGTGAGACCGAAGTGCCAGCGCGCCAGGCGTTCAGCTATCTGCCGCTGCCGGTCCAGGTGCTTGCTGCCTGAACCGCGGACGGGACGGAAGAAGGGCAGCCGCGTCCGCGCATGACCGAGAGCGAAGATCAGGTTGAACGTGTACACGACGGTGGACGAGGCGAACAGGCCCAGACCCATGACCACGGCGACGCCTGGCGCGTCCAGCGCGAACAGGTTGCCGACCATGTCGCGCCCGACGGAGACCGCCAGCACCGGCCCGACCATCAAAGCCGCGCCCAGCGTGATCGAATAGCGCAGGAAGAACAGATACTGCACAAGGAAGGTGCCGCGGCTTTGGCACCACGCCACCAGCAGCGCCACAAGCAACACGATCCCCAGAAGTACGGCCATGCTCAATTGCCTCCCACGCGACGGCCCGCAGGGTCAACGCGTGGCGGTCATGGTATTCCCGTGGTCAGACGCGGACGGTGACGAGGTCGTCGCCCAGACGGGCGAGCGCTTCCAGGCTGCGTCGCTGCCACAGGATCTCGGGGCTGGAATGCAGCACGATCCGATAGCGGTCAGCCGCAGGAAGTTCTTGGATGTCTCCAATCCAGACGGCGAGTTCTTTCAAGCAAGCCGAATTCATGAAGACCAGTTGGCGGAGGTCGAGGGTGGCCTCGGCGACGCGATCACCGAGGGCACGCTGATGAACACGGGCCAGGAACTCGCTGAGCACGTCGCGAATGCTCATGTCGGCAGTTCCGACCAGCTTGACCTGGAGGCCTTCGACTTCGCTCCAGGCCTCGGCGCTGAAATCGTAAGCCGACGCGCTTAACTTTTCGCCTGCCATGCCTCAGGTCCTCACCGGGGTTCTGGCCACGATGGTGGCCGTCCGTCCGTCGACGGACAGCCCCAGGGTCATCTCCCCTTCCGCCAAGATACGGGCCAGGCCCAGGCCCGAAACGTCCGGACGACGGGCGTTGCGGCGCATGAGCTCGACATACAGAGAAAGCGGATCGCGACAGGCATCCAGCTCCGAGAAGATCTGGCGCAGGCGATCGATGTGGGCGGGTGTGGTCTCATTGGAAAGGCGAAGTGTCACGACCCCTTTACCGCCATTGTCGTCCAGTGTGACCGAAAGCTCGGCGTTGCGGTCGCGGGCGTACTTGGCGGCGTTCTCGAGCAATTCGTGGGCGGTCATCGCCACGCGCGAAACCAGGTCACGATCGCTCACAAAGCGCTTCAGCGCCTCCTCGACAAAACGTCGTGTGACCGACACCAGCACCGGATCGGCATCCAGCCTCAGCTGTAACCGTAAACCACACACGGTTGAAGACATCTAGAGTAACTCAACCATCGGTGCCGACAATACTCCCTTGAGGACCGTCGTCGATTTTCGGCCTAAAGAGTCTGATCTAGAATGCTGATGATGCTAAAAACGTAGGCCCCCGACCGAAGGAGATAGCCATGGACACGACCAGTGCAGGCTCCAAATCCGCCGCCAAGAGTTTTCTGTCCCGTCCCCAGTTGAACATCATCGGCAAGGAGCGACTGCCGGCGACGTCCGGGCGAACGATCAAGGTTTACGATCCGGCCACCGCCGAAGTGCTGACCACGACGCCGCAGAGCGCGGCTGACGACGTCAACCGCGCGGTGATGGCGGCGCGCAAGGCGTTCGATTCGGGCCCGTGGTCAAAGATGACACCGTATGAACGCGCCCGCCTGATCTTGAAGCTGGCCGATCTGATCGAAAAAAATCAGGGCGAGCTGGCCGAGATCGAGACGCTGGACACTGGCAAGCCGATCATGGCGTCGCGCTATGTCGACGTGCCGCTGACGCTGAACCAGTTCCATTTCTTCGCGGGCCTCGCCACAAAGGTGCGCGGCAACACCATGACCATCTCCTGTCCTTACACGCCCGGCCAGCAGTACCACACGTACACGCTGCGCGAGCCGGTGGGCGTGGCCGGAATGATCACGCCCTTCAATTTCCCGATGCTGCTGGGAGCGATGAAGATCGCGCCGGCGCTGGCCGCCGGTTGCACCATCGTTCTCAAACCTGACGAGCGCACGCCGGCATCGTCGCTGCGCATGGCCGAACTGGCGCTGGAAGCGGGTATCCCCGAGGGCGTATTCAAAGTCGTCACCGGCGATGAAGAGGCGGGCGCAGCGCTGGCGGCGCACGACGCCGTCGACAAGATCGCCTTCACCGGATCGACCGAGGCGGGGCGCTCGGTGGTGCGCGCGGCGGCGGGCAACCTCAAGAAGGTCACCCTCGAGCTGGGCGGCAACTCGCCAAACATCGTCTTCGAGGACGCCGACGTGGCGGCCGCCATCCAGGGCGCCGGTTTCGCCGCGTACGTCAACATGGGCGAATGCTGCGTGGCCGGCGCGCGTCTGTTCGTCCATGAAAAGATCTACGACCAGGTCGTCGAGGGGCTGACCAAGTACGCCGCCGAGCTGAAGGTGGGCGCCGGCATCGACGAAGCGACGCAGATGGGGCCGCTCATCACCGGAGAGCACCTGGACAAGGTCTGCGGGTACATCGAGTCGGGCCGGCGCGGCGGCGCCAAGGTCGTCACCGGCGGCGAACGGGTCAAGCGCCCTGGCTACTTCGTGCAACCGACGGTCATCACCAACACCACGCCCGACATGAAGCTGGTGGCCGACGAGGTGTTCGGGCCGGTGGTGACGGTGGCGCGGTTCAAGGACGCCGACCAGGTCATCGCCGAGGCCAACAACACCATGTACGGACTGGCCGCGGGGGTCTGGACCCGTGACCTCAGCAAGGCGCACAAGACCGCCGCGGCGCTGAAGTCAGGGACCGTCTGGATCAACTGCTACAACATCTTCGACACCGCGCTGCCATTCGGCGGGTACAAGCAGTCGGGTTGGGGACGGGAGAGCAGCCCCGAGACGCTGGAGCTTTACACCCAGGTCAAGGCGGTGTGCGTAGCGCTTTGACAATCTCCCCCGCGCGAGGGGACCCACCGCCGCCGACCGCGACGAATCTCGGCGGCTATGAGATCCGCGAGCAGATTGAAGAGGGGGCGCGCACCATCGCGTACCACGGCGTGCGCCTGTCCGATCGCGCGCCTGTCATCCTCAAGCTCCTCAAGAACGAATACCCGACCCCCGACGAGATCGCGCGGCTGCGCAACGAGTACGAGATCACCCAGCTGATCCAGCACCCGTTCGTCGCCCGCGCCATTGATTTCAGCCAGCAAGACCACCGTCACTGCCTGGTCTTCGACGACTATCCCGGCATTCCGCTGGATGTCTTGCCGCGCGCCGATCCGCCCGAGCTGGAGCGAACGCTGCAGCTGTTTCTGCTGATCCTGGAAGGACTGGGCGCCATCCATCAGGAGGGCATCGTCCACAAGGATCTCAACCCCGGCAATGTCCTGGTGGCGACCGATCAGTCGTCGGTGAAGATCGTCGGCTTTGACATCGCCTCGCGCGTGGGGCGTGAAACGCAGGACGTGGTGGCCCCCAGCGCGCTGGAAGGGACGCTGGGTTACATCTCGCCCGAGCAAACCGGGCGCATCAATCGCCCCGTCGACTATCGCAGCGATTTTTATTCGCTGGGGGCGGTGTTGTTCGAGGTGCTGATGGGGGCGCCGGTTTTCGATGCGCGCGATCCG
>JAXDMH010000312.1:0-4498 GCA_034666225.1 Myxococcales bacterium | reverse complement strand
GATCCGCGCTACGCCTGGGTGACCTGGCGAGCGGGACGGCAAAAGTAGCGCGATCACAGATAGTCGCGGGTCGATCATCCGGGGTCCTTGACCACTGGTGGACCGCGCCTTTCGGTCCTCGCGCCGTGCCGCAAGCAGCGACGCAACAGGGCGTCGGTCAAAGAGTGCGGCACGGCGCTGCGGTCCGATCGTTTTAGGACCGGCCATGATGATAGCTGCCCACTCAAATCGTCCGGCGTCATCAAACCTTTCAGAATTCCTGCGACGAGGTACTAAAACCGATACGCCAGCCCGACGAGAAACTCTGTGCGCGAAATGGGCGCGAAGTATTCCTGCTGCGGTTTGGGGCTGTACGGAAAGGCGAGCGAGACCGTGGCGACCAGGCCGGTGGTGATTCCCACTTCGCCGCCAAAGGCCGGCCGCACCACGAACAGGCCCTGCGTGCCCTTGACCATGAACGCCATGCCGGTCCCCTGTTTCAGCAACGCCGACGTCGGGCGCAGACCACTCAAGGCGATGCCGCCCACGCCCAGGGCCGCCGAGACGCCGATGCGCGGCGTGATCCGATAGCGAAGGGCCGGCTCGATCAGAAATGACCAGAACGTTTCTCGCCACGACTCCGTCGACGAGCTTTCGCGCAAGAACGTATAGCCGGCCAGCGCGGACAGCCCAAAGGCCAGCTTGCGTTCCGCCGCGCCCCAGAAGGTGTATCCGCCCGACAGCACCAGATCGAACGAAGCCTCGGCGTTGCCGTTCAGGCTCTTCCCCCACCCGTTCACGCCAAGGCCCACGCCCAGCTGCGTCTTCAGCGGCAGGCCCGGCATTTCAGTCGGTGGTACCGGTGGCGCCGTGGTCAGCTCTTCGGTCATGCCCGGCGACGGCCCACTCGGCGGCGGCGGCACGGGTAGCGACGCTGTCGCCTGCGCCGCCAGAGGTGCCGGCGGCGGCGCTGTCTGCGCTGTCGTCGCGGGTGGCGCCGTCGGCGTCGGTACAAACGCGGGCGGCGGACTGGTCGTGACGCCCACGGCCGGCGCCTTGGCGTGCTCTTGCTCGGTCAGCTGTTTTTGCAGCGCGGAAATCTTCGACTCGATCTCGACCCGGTTGGGCGCCTTGGGCGAATTCCGCAAAAAACCTCGGTAAAAAAAGATCGCCTTGGCCGGATCGCCCGACAGCCGATAGGCCTGGGCGATGTTGTACAGAAATCCCGGGTCGGATTTTTCCTTGTACCCGCGTTGCCAGGCGTCGATGGCCTTGTCGAACTGCCCAACGTCAAAGAAGGTGTTCCCCTCCTGAAACAGCTCACGGGCGTGCTGCGCGTCCTCGCCGTGCGCCCGTCCTGACCCAAACACTGTCAGGCCAAGCGAAAAGACGGTCAGCAACCCAAGGGCAAAGCTCTTAACGCTCATCCGCTAGGTGGGTATCGTAACGCGGAAGCGAGCCCGCCACCACTTGTGCTTGCGGTCAACTGCGCCGCACGCGCGGCGCCAGCTCCAGGGCGGCCCGGCCGTGGCGAAACACCCGCACTGAACCCGAGGTCTGCGACACCACGATGGCGATGGCCTCTGAATCGCGCGAGATCCCCGCCGCCGCCATGTGCCGCGCCCCCAGGCCCAGCGGGACGTCGACGTCCTTGTCCTCGTCGAAGTTCAGATAGCGACCGGCCGCCACCACCACGCCGTCCTCGCGCACCACGAACGCGCCGTCCAGCACCGCGAACGCGTGCAGGGAATGTCGGACGTCCGGATTCATGATGTTCTTCTCGTCCTCTGAATAGCCCTGAAACGGATTCAGGGTCAGCTGCCGCGATTTCTCCATGACCGTGTTGGAATCGCCGACCACGAACAGCGCCCCCACCGGCCGTCCCTCCCAGCCTTCCACGCCGATGCTGACCGCCAGGTCCAAAAGTGCGTCCATCACCCCGGCCGACACACCTTCGGCCTGCAGGAATCCGAACGACCCGTCGTCGTCGTCCTGACCGACGGTGACCACCAGGATGGAATCCGGCATCGACGTCGGATGCCGTGACAGGAGGCCCACCACCACGTCGCCTTCCTTGTAGATTCCGCGCGCGATGCCGCCGACCAGGGCCAGCTTCAGCTTTTCCGGACGTCCCAGGTCGTAATCGGGCAACGGGATAACCGGGATACCGGCGGATTCCACCACGGGCCGCTGGCTGGGGCTGACCACGGCCTGCACCAGTTTCTTGCGTGCCTTGGGCTTGCCGCGAAAAGCCTCGTCGGGCAGCAAAAGATCGCCGACGTACAGCAGGTGGTCGGCGTGCGGCTTCGTCACCAGCGAGATCGCCGCGCGAATGATGTCGGTCTGGGCGGCAGTGGGTGTCTTCGCCATGGGCCCACCCATGCTACGCTGAGGAAGGGCCTGCATGAAACTTCGTTCGGTCCAAGGATGGCTGCCCCTGGTCGTGGCGCTGCTGCTGATCGGCATCGCCTTTGACATCATCACCCGGTCGCGCATCTCGGCCACCACCGCCGTCGAGTGCCAGGGCGAATACGCCGACACGCTGCAGATCCAGTCGCCCAAGACCCGCGACATCGAACAGGGGCCGCGTAGCCAGTACAGCTATCTGGTGCGCAGCAGCGCCAAGTACGAATGCCCCTTCTTTGGCCCCGACGGCAAGCTGCGCCGGCGCCGCGTCCAGGCCAGCGAGGTGGGCAGCGCCTTCGCCTATGAACAGGTCGGCGGCGACACCTACCTGTTCACCAACGAGCACGTGGCCAGCTGGCCCGACGTCACCGACATGCAGCACCGGATCGACGGTGTCCCCGACGGCTGCAAGCGCATGGAAGACAAGCTGCGCATCGTGCGCGACGAACGCGACGATTTCGAGCCGGGACAGATCCCGCTCACCCGTGTGGCGGTCGACCCACTGCTGGACGCGGCCATCCTCAAGGCCAACCAGAAACTGAACGTCATCCCCTACCACCTGGGCAAAAGCGCCGGCCTGCGCCAGGGCAACGCCGTGCTGGTGCGCGGGTTCCCGCTGGGGGTCATGCAGGCGGTCAGCAGCGGCAAGATCGTCAACCCTTATGACCGCGATCAGGAACAGGGCTGGGACCACGTCGACTTCGTCATCGACGCGCTGTTGTCGGAAGGCAATTCGGGCAGCCCGGTGCTGGCGCTGTCCTGCAAGACGCGGGACCTGGAACTGGTCGGCGTCTATCACGCCGGCTACAAGGGGCACGGCGCGCTGAACGTCGTGGTCGGCATCGATCAACTGACCGATTTCATGCGCAAGAAAAAGCGCGTGCCGCGCGCCCTGTCAGCCGAGGGCTCAGCGGGCGGCCTGGGCCTGACCGAACGCACCCGGGTCCGCGATGCCCTTTCGGCCGGCACCATGCCTCTGTTCGATTTCGGCGGGCTGACCGTGCGCGCGGAGAGCGGCGACAGCGCGCTTTACTATCACGTGTACGGTCGTCAGTTTCCCCTCGACGAACGGCGCGCCATGGTCCTGGAAGACGTGGCCAAGACCGGCGCCTTCGGCGAGATGGGCCGCATCTGGGTGCAGGGTCCCAGCGCCTGGCGCGAATGGCCGCTGTCCGCGCTGGGCAGCGACGAACGCGATCTGATGGCGCGCGTCGGCGAGTCGATCCGCCTGCAGATCTTGCACACCGTCGACTATCGCCACGCCCTGGCCAACCCCGGCTCCGTCGAGGAACGCAAGCGCGGCCGCGAGCTGACCCGCCTGCTGGGCCGCGACATGCCGCTGGCCAAAGACCTGGCCAACAATCTCCTCGACATGGCCGAGCGCCTCTCCATGGGCCGCGACAACAGCACCATCAGCGGGATCACCCTCGAAGCCCCGCCCGCCCCCACGCCGTTGCCCACCAGCGGTCCGCCGGCTCCAGCCGGCAAGTAGTACCCCGCCGCCTCGCCTAGCGCACCGCCACGGAGAGTTTGAGGGGTTGGTTCTGCAGATTGGTTAAGGCCCGTCAACGGATCGCGATTGTTCGATCCGGAAAGAGGTCGGACTGGAGCGCCAGGCCGTCCGCGGCGTCGCGCGAGGACCGAAAGTCGCGGCCCACAGCGGTCAATATCACTTCACGATCGATCCGCGACTAGCGGAGGTCGCGACATTTCGGAGGCCCGGAACGGCGCAATTTCCGCTAGTCGCGGATCGTTCGTCCGGGGAAAGTGATTGCTGTGGGCCGCGACTTTCGGTCCTCGCGCAAGGCCGCGGACGGCCTCGCGCTCCGGTCCGACCTTTTCCGGACCGGCCAAACATCGCGGCCAGGACCTTGGCAATCCCCCCGAACCCAACCCGTCACCTTCCCTGTGGCGAAGTGCTAGCCTAACTGTATCGCTTGCGGATCAACGCCAGCACGGCGTCGCGGGCGCAGTTGTCGCAGTAACCGAACCGCGACTTCATGACGTCGAGAGTGCTCTGCGCGGCGGTGGCGGCGTCGGACAGCATCTTGGACGGGCCGTCCGTCATCAGCACCAGCAGGTCTTCGTTGATCTTGCGCACCTGCTTTTTGCG
>JAXDMH010000311.1:0-5959 GCA_034666225.1 Myxococcales bacterium | reverse complement strand
TTGCGGAGTACGGGCAAAGCCACACCCACCCGGTCAATCGCTTTTGCCACGCCATCGGAATCCCGATGATTGCCCTCTCGGTCATCGTCTTCGCCGTCGGCGTCGCCGTGCCCCGGCTCTGGATGCTGGCGGCGTTGCTGTTCGGCGTGGGATGGATCGTCCAGTTCGTCGGGCACGCCTACGAACGAAAGCCGCCGGAGTTCATGAAAGACTGGCGGTTTTTCTTCGTCGGCCTGCGCTGGTGGATGGCCCGGGTACGAGGTCGGGCATGAACGCCAAACAGCAACAGCGCGCGGACGCCTTGCCGGGCGCCCTACCGGGCGCACTGCCGATCTTGTCGCCGCCCTTCGCCCCACTGGAGATCGCCGAACAGCTTGATGGGCTGTCGCAGGAGGCGCGCATCCTGTCCGTCATGAAGATGGGACGCAAGCAGCTGGCCCCGCTGTTTGAAGCGGCGGCCTTCAACGAGCCGCTGCGTCTCACCGACCTGGTTCCGGCGGAGATCCCGGCCATGACCGAGGTCATTCACGAGGGCAAGAACTCCCTGCCGCTGTTCACGCGTTTTCAAAAGCGCTTCTGCCGTCCCGCGGCCGCGGCGAACGCGCCGTCCGAGCTGTGGGGCTATAACGAGCAGTCCTTCCGCACGGCGACCGGCCCCGGATACTTCGTCGCCCATCTTCAAGATGACGGCGAGATGGTGGTCGACTATCTGCGACTGCCCCCGGACAAGCTGCCCGGCTGGCCGCCCATCATTCCGAACTCGGCGCGGCTGTCTCGGTTCATCTACTACCAGACCACCGATGTCATTCGCCGCGTCAGCAAGCACGTGGCGATCGGTCGGGCCTACCGCAAAGGAAAGCTTTTCGACGCCTGGTTCGCGCTGGTGCGCCGCCAGGGCTAGGACGTCAGCTAGGGCGTCAGCAAGACCTTGCCGAAGTTCTTATGGGCCTGCAGGTACGCGTGCGCCTCTGCCGCTTTGTCGAACGGAAACGTCTTGTCGACCTGCGGATCCAGGACGCCGCTCTCGACCAGCGCCAGCATCTCCTCCCCCATGACGCGCAGGTCGGCGGCATAGTCCCAGAGGTGCCCCATGTTCACGCCGAAAACGCCGCGGTTCTCGTTCATCATCGCGATCGGCTTGAACGAGCCCATGGCCAGCAGGCCGCGCAGCGCCGCGATGGGATTCATCTTCAGCCCCGGTGCCAGCGACGACGCGCCGAACATGAACAGGCGGCCCAGGGGCGCCAGCGAACGATAGCTCTTGCGGAACGATTGACCGCCCACAGCGTCGATGACCACGTGCACGCCCTTGCCGCCGGTGATCCGGCGGATCTCCTCCTCGAAGTCTTGCGTGTGATAGTCGATGCAGTGGGCGACGCCCAGTTGCTTCAGCCGCTCGTGCTTGGATGCGCTGGCCGTTCCGAAGATCTCGGCGCCGCGCCATCTGGCCAGCTGCAGGGCCGCCTGGCCGATGCCGCCGGCCGCCGCGTGGATCAGCAGGCGCTCGCCCTTGGCCAGGTTGCCCAGCTTGACCAGCATGATCCACGAGGTGATGTAGTTGACCGGAAAAGCCGCGGCCTTCTCCAGCGTCATTCGTGCCGGGAGGGGAAAGACCTGCCCCTCGGGCGCCACGACGACGTCGCTGTATCCGCCAAAGCGGGTGAGGACCACAACGCGATCGCCCGCCTTCGCCGACTTCACGCCGGCGCCGACGCCGTCGACGGTGCCGGCCGCTTCATAGCCGATCACACACGGCAACTTGGGCGCGTCGGGATAAAGGCCCATGCGGGCCATGACGTCGGCAAAGTTCACGCCCGCCGCCGCCACGCGCACGCGCACCTGGCCGGGGCCCGGCGTCGGATCCGGCGCCTCCCTCACGGCAAGGACGTCCGGCGCGCCTTTTCGAGTGATCCAGACTTGTCGCACGCCGGGTCAGTCTTCCAGCGCGCAGCCGAAATTCTTCTGATAGCGGGCGGTCGCCGCGGACACCACGAACGATCGCGCGGTCACCTCTGCGGGACCGGGTTTGATGGAAACAAACATGCGCGCCATCGGTTCCAGATCCCCGCGACAGCTCTCCATCGACCGGTGGCTGACGAACAGACACGCGCACGTCTGCTGGGCGGTATAACCGGCGCCGATGTGGGCCAGATCGGGAACCTTCAACAACCGGACGGCCACCACGGCACCGACGATCGCGACGGCCGTAATAAGAAGAAAACGTTTGCGCATGATCAAAACCTCAACCGATGGTGGTCGCATGATATCTGATTGGCGGCGAACTCTCAGCGCTGTTTCTCTGTTTGCAGTGGCGATTGTCGCGCTGCCCGGGCGCGGCGTCGCCGAGCCTTTGGCGCCACTGCGCGCCCAGCCCCAGGGCGTCCCCTGGCCGACGCAAGAGTGGCCACAGGGTGCGCTGCCGGCGGGCGTGTCGGCGGCCGCGCTGGACCAGTTGCTGACGGTCACGGCGGCGCCGCATCCCTTGCTGGGCGAAACGCGCGCGGTGGTGATCATCCAGGGCGGCAAGCTGGTGGCCGAGCGCTACATGGCTGGCTATGACCGGAACACGCCGCTCATCTCCTGGTCGATGGCCAAGTCCATCACCCACGCCATGGTCGGCGTGGCCGTGCGCAAGGGCCTGGTCAACATCGATCAGCCCATGGGCAATCCGCACTGGGCGCCCGGCGATCCACGCGCGGCCATCCCGTGGCGTCTGTGGATGAACATGGTCGACGGCCAGCGCTATCGCGAGATCCAGGCCACCGGGGCGACCGACAACGACGCCGCGCAGATGCTGTACGGCAACGGGCGGCTGGATGTGGCGGCGTGGGCCGCGACGCTGCCGCTCGCGCATGCGCCGGGAACGGTCTGGAATTACAACTCGGCGGGCATCAACCTCATCGCCGATGCTCTCGGTCGGGTATTCGCGCCGGGCGCCGGACCGGCCCAGCGGCGGACGCAGATGCAAAAGACGCTGTCCCACGAACTGTTCGAGCCCCTGGGCATGACCTCGGCCGAACCCGAGTTCGATGCCGCCGGCACCTTCCTGGGCAGCGCCCTCGTCTACGCCACCGCCCGCGACTATGCCCGCTTTGGCCTGCTGTACGCCCGCGACGGCGTCTGGGACGGGCAGCGCATCTTGCCGCCGGGATGGGTCGACTTCGCCCGCACCCGAACCTCCGCCAAGAACGGCGAGCGTTACGGCGCCGGGTTCTGGCTGACGCCGGAAGGCGCCCCGCACAAACTGCCGGACGATGTCTTCAGCGCCCAGGGCCACGAGGGACAGCTGATCTCGGTGATCCCCTCGAAGGATCTGATTGTGGTCCGGCTGGGGCGGTTCAACGACCGCGTCGGATTTCCCGCGCTGCGCGACTGGATGTCGGAGCTGGTCCCGCTGTTTCCGGACCTGTGATTCCCCGGGCGCGTCTCAGTAGAAATTCACCTGCAGTCCCGCGTTGAGATCGCAGACCGCCGAGAACGCCGAATAACCGAGCAGCACGTTCGTCTCGACGGCCAACGCCAGCGCGTGCGTCAGCCCGTACGACAGTCCCGCCCCGCCACCCAGGACGACCAGACCACCTTTGACTGTGTCTTTGGTTCCCGAGTCGTGTGGGTCTGGATTGAAGACGAAACGAAACGTTCCGTAACCGGCCACCGGTCCGCCGTAAAAGCGCAGACGGTTGGGCGTCGAAAAAAACAACAGGCGCAACAGCGCCGCGTTGGCGCTGGTGGCGTAACCCTTGGACCCCGTGCCCGACTGTGGAATCCATTGGTTTCGCCCCTCAAGGGCCAGCGCCAGCGACGGATTGATGTGCAGGCCCACCTCCGGTGACGCCTGGCCAAGCCCCGCCCAGCCGATACCAGAGTCAAAGTTGGGCTGCAGGTCCTTGCGGTTTTCCAGGCCATTGCCCTTCGCATAGCCGAACCCGCTGCCGACGCCGAGGCCGATCCACCATTTGGGTGAAGCCGCCGCCGACCGCGACGCCGCGCCTGCCCGATGGACCACCGCGCCCGGCGCCGCATCCAGCGGGTTCTCTTCGTGATCGTCGGTGTTGTTCTGCGGGGTCGGCGGCGCGGCGGCGGCCACCTCCGTCTCGGCGTCCTCATGGACCAGCATCAAGTTCGGGCTGCCGCTGTTGCCATTGGCCACGATCGGTTTGCCATTTTGATCGCGTCCTTCGACATAGAACTGCACTGACTTGCCGCCGGTGACGTCTTTGGAAATCTGCCCCACGTACGTGTTCTTTCCCGACTTCTTCATGTCCACCGACGTGAACTTTCCCGCCCCCGGAACGCGAGAGAACAAGACGACGGAGCCCACCTTCAAAGTCGGCGCCACCGTGCAGCGAATCGTGGCTGCTTTGTCACGCACAACATCGTCGGTGTTCGGACAATCCAGCGCCGCGCCATCGGACGGCGCACTCGGCGGGGACGATTGCTCGGCCGGCGGCTGCCCTTCGGCCAGCGGGCTTATCCCGTCCTTGGCGCGACGGGGGATGCCCAGCGTGGTTTGCGCCTCAAGAAACGCGCCGGCGATCTCCGACGTCAACATGGCCTTGGCCACGCGAATGGTCGGATCGATCTGCAGGGCGTGCCCAAAACAGAGCACCGCCGCCTCTCGGTCCTTGAGACCGACCAGGTAAACGGCCCCCAGGTGAAGGTACGTCCGCGCCACGATGGGATGGGTTTCGATGCCAGCGCTCTTCGCCTCCCCGATCGCCTCCCACAGCCGACGCTTGGCACTCTGCCAATCCCGCTTGTCGTAGTCGTCCAGGGCACGCTTGTTGATCTGAACCAGGTCGGTCACCGCCGGCGGATCTTCGGCGAAGGCCGGCGCCGCCGAAAGCGGCAGCGTACAGACAAACAAAAAAACCAACAGACGACGCACTGTCGCGCGCTCAATCATCTTCGCCTTCCTCACTGTTACGCGGCCCGAGGGGATTGTGGTGTAGCAGGCGTTGCTGACAGCACGATGCCACTTCAAGCGTCGCCGCGCAGTCAAATGACAATCTTGACTGTCGGCGTACCCAGGGGCGTAGGCGTCTCGGCGCCCCCCGAAGAATGATCTGTCTAGTTCGTGCCCAGCGCGGCCCGCGCGTCCGCACAAGACGCCGTGTCGGGCACGACCTTCGAGGTGAACGTCCCGCCCGTGACGTTGTACTTGGTGCTGTTCATGTCAATGAAATCGACCTGGGCGGGGGTGCACTCGGCGCCGGCGTTGACGTGGCAGCCGACCACGTGGTTGTCGAAGAATTTAACGGTCACCGTGCCGGCCTGCTCCGTGCAGGACGTCACGGTCCCTGACAGCGACAGTGCCGTCCGCGAGGCCAGGTAGACCTTGTCCGCCTTGGCACCAAAACCGAGGATGGGTGTGTCCACCGGCGGCTGCACATAGCCGGCGCCGCTCTTGGGGATCGCCGTGATACCCGGCTGTCCGTCACCGTCGCTGTCGACGGCCATGATCATGTTGTGGCTGCCGGGCCACGGTCCGTTCGGATCAGGCATGGTCAGGCCCACCAACACATTGATTGTCTCGGTGTGAAGCTGGCTGCCGACGTTCCACCCGCTGATGGTGCCGGTGGTGGACGCCTTGGGCGCAGACGGCGCGTCCCACACGCTGTTCGGGACTTCCAGGTTCAGCTTCCCGCCGCCCACAATCGGCTTCAGCACCAGTTCGGGCAGCGTGCTGCCGCAGGGGTGCGTGGTGTTGGTCAGGGTCGTTCCGTCCACCATCATCTGGGCCAGGTTCCAGATGTGCAGCTTGCCAGTACCGGCATCGCCACCGATGCTGTCGGGCCAGCTGACGTCCAGGACGACGTGAATAGCCAGAGTGAAATTGGTCCTGGCGTCGCACATGGTCGCGCCATCGGTGGCGATGCTGCCGCCCGAGCCGCTGGCGCTGCCGCCCGTACCCATTGCGCTGGCGTCGCTGCCACCGGAGCCGTTCATGCCGCCCGAG
>JAXDMH010000310.1:0-4621 GCA_034666225.1 Myxococcales bacterium | reverse complement strand
CATCATCGATTTCTCCGAGAGGGTTCAAAGCAACCCTCCTTGGGTATACGAACCTCGACAGTTAAATATTCCGGGTTGAGCGCCATTTCTTGTTGAAAACTGAGATGCTCGAGTCGTCGTTTGGTCGCATCTTTCCTAGGGTCAACATGGGATTGGACCCGAGAGAACACAATAGGTTTTGCCTGGCCCTACACCGACGACAAACACACCTGTTCCATCCCATCGCCGGCCCCGCCTCCCGAGCCGAATAGCGCAATAGGTCCAGCCCTTTAGTGGGCTAGAAGCGGTCCCTAGTGGTCGTCGGTGCGCTTTTCCGCCAGGATCAGGAGATTGCGAGAAGCGCTTCCGAAGAACTGACTGCGCGTGGCGAAGCTGCCGGAGATGTCCAGGACACGGAATCCAGCCTGACGCAGCAATCGCCCCAATTCGTGCAGGCCATAGGCGCGGATCGAGATCTCCTGCTCCAGTTGACGCCCATCGTCGAACACGACCGACCGCCGGGTAGTGATACGGCTGGTGTGGTAATTGAAGTCGACTTCTTCAAGAACGACACACCCTGCCCCTTCCCACCAGATCCGTGTCGGCAGATCACCGACAATATAGTCGCGATTGACCACGTCGAGCAGGAAGCGCCCCCCTGGCTTGAGAGCGCGCGCAATCCCCTCAGCCACACGCAGATTGGTGTCCTCGTCGAAGTATCCGAACGAGGTCAGCATGCAGTAGGCGCCGTCGAATTGGCGTTCGAACGCCATCTCGCGCATGTCGGCATGGACGAAATTGACGGAGACGGCGCGACGCTGGGATTCGTCAGCGGCACGAATCAGCAGCGGCAACGACAGGTCCAATCCGGTGACCTTGTACCCGCGCTGGCACAACTCGACGGCGTGGCGACCATAGCCGCAACCAACATCCAACAACTCGGCACCTGGCGACGCCTCCAGCGAGCTTTCGATGAAACGGGCCTCTTTCGCGGTCTGCGTGGCGCTAATGAAGGGCAGCGTGCGCATGTAGTCTTCGTCGAAGACCTCCTCGAACCACGGCTTCGATCGTTTTGGGCGGCGAGGGCGCGGGGAAAGTGCTTCGGGCACGGGCAATGAGCTGAGGATTTCTGCCGGCGTGCGGAGGCGAACGGCGGGGATGGGCGGTGGTGTCGCGCCCATCGGGGGCGGCGGGGGAACCGATTTGCGGGGTGGAGCCGCTGTCTCGGGTGGCAGTTGGGCGATCGGAGAATCGACCAGTTCGACATCGTCATCCGCGCTGAGGTCACCGTCAGGCTGAGCGCCTGGTTCGGAGAGACGGGCCGCCTCGGCCATATGAGCCAAGGTCTGCGCCAACGGCGTCAGGTTTGCGCCGCTGTCGACATCGGGCAGTGGGAGGGCAGGAATCGCTCCGGCGTCTTCCGATTCTCCAACGCCGTCGGGTTCCGCCCTCGCTGTCACCGCCGGGTCGGTGGGCGGCGGCAGAATCATCGGCTGGATGGGTGTGGCAGGTGCTGGAAGAGCCTCTGGTCCCTCTGGGGGCATCGCCTCTGCCTCTGGCGCCAGCGCTGTCTCAGCGGGCAATGGCGGCGGTGTCACCGGGGGCGGCGTGACTTCCCTGCGCGCCAGCATTTCTGGTCGTGGCGTCGTCCGCAGAGGCTCCGGCGTTGCTTCCACAGGGGCCGGCGTGTACATGGGCGGTGGGGTTTCCGAGATCCGCTCCGGTGCCGGCGTCAGTAGATCCAGCTCCAGTACCACCGACGGGGAGACCTCCGAAGAGGCCGGCATGGTGAGAGTGATCTCCTCGGGGCCGGGCGTCGGCTCCTCCAGGCTCAGCGACGCGTCTTCACCCGACACACCATCGGGCATCAACATCGACGGCGAATCGTCGGGAGGGGGCGCTATGACGACCTCTTCGGCGGGCGCGCTGACTATCGGAAAGCCACGGGGCTGGGTGGTCCGGCGCTTGCGCAGCCCGGGAGAGGGCGTGGTGAAGTCGCCGCCGTCGCCGATGGAAATACCGGCCGATCGCTCTGGAGGTATCGGCACGCCCGCAGGTGGCGTCGGCGTCAGATAGGAAGCGTCTTCGTTAATCTCTGGCTCCATCGCCACGATCTCGATCGGAAGCTCGAAGGAAATTGGCGCGCTGTCGTCTTGGCTGCCATCCGCCGGAACCTTCGGCTGCTCGTGCTTCGCCACTGCAATTCAGCTTTCAGCGCCCTGCCGAAGGCCGACCAAACGTCCGATGCGAACGCCCATCTTCGTCGCGCTCCCCGGCGCCAATGCGTCCAGGCTGACCCGACCGGGCGCGAACACGGCGATGGTCGTCGAACCCATGTGAAAAATTCCCACCTCGCCACCGCGCGCGATCGGCTTCGGCACATCGTAGCTGCGGCTGTAGACACCGGCGCGCTGAAAATCGGAGCCGTGGGTGGCGACATCGGGATCGTACGAGGCGGTGACGTGACCGACGCCGACCGCCGCCACCATGACCACCGCGGCCAGCCCTGCTTTCCCGTCGATGACACTGACGAAACGTTCGTTGCGCACGAAAAGGCCGGGTTCACGGCGCACACTGCCGGCGTTCACCGGAAAAAGGTGGCCCGGGATGTAGCGCCAGCCGATCACGCCGCCATCCACCGGCGAATGCACGCGGTGATAGTCCCGCGGCGACAGATACGTCGTCAGGTAAGCGCCGCCGCGAAAGCGGCTGGCCAGTTCGTCATCGCCAAGCAGCTCGGCCAGCGTGAAGCGCACGCCCTTGGCCTGAATCAAATGCTGGTCGTCAGCGACGCCGCACGCGACCACTGTACCGTCGGCAGGCGACACGACCGCATCAGGCGCCGGGTCGATCGGACGCGCATCGGCTCGCAGACGACGGGTAAAAAAATCGTCGAGCCCGGCGTATTCGGTCAGCGGTTTCTCTGCCTCGCTGACATCGATGCCGTAGGTGCGGGCGAACCGAGTGAGGACCGTTGCCCGCAGCGACGCCGGGATTCCACGGCTGGCTCCCCAGCCGATGGCGCCTGACAGCGCCCGCTTGGGAAATAAACGCCACACCGATCTCGCGGCACGATCGCTAAATGAGAGTCCTCCCATGGGATTCTGCGGACTTCCGCGGCCCGAGAATTTTAGGTCAGCTCCATTTCCAGGTCAAAGAGTTCAGGAAATGGAAATAGGCACGCCGGGGAGAACCCGTCGGCGTGCCTATGTTTTGGCGCCTGGAGGGAGGCGCGGGCGGTCAGTTATCGAAGTACAGAGCGAACTCGTGCGGATGCGGGCGCAGGCGGAGGGCGTCCACCTCATTCTTGCGCTTGTAATCCAGCCAGACCTCGATGACGTCGGGCGTAAAGACGTCGCCCTTGAGCAAGAACGCATGGTCCTTTTCCAGCGCCCTGAGCGATTCGTCCAGCGAACCCGGCGCCTTCGGCACGTCCTTCAGTTCCTCGGGAGCCAGCGCGTAGATGTCTTTGTCCAGAGGGTTTCCGGGGCTGATCTTGTTCTGGATTCCGTCGAGACCGGCCATCAGCATGGCCGCGAAGGCCAGGTACGGGTTGGCCGTCGGGTCAGGGCAGCGGAACTCGAGGCGCTTGCTCTTGGGCGAGGTCGTCCCGATGGGGATACGAACCGACGCCGACCGATTGCGCGACGAGTAGGCCAGGTTGACCGGCGCCTCGTACCCTGGCACCAGCCGCTTGTAGCTGTTGGTCCCCGGGTTGGTGATGGCCAGGATGGCCGGCGCGTGCTTGAGGATGCCGCCGATGTAGTGCAGCGCGGTCTCGGACAGACCGGCGTAGCCGTCGCCGGCAAACAGGTTCTTTTCGTTCTTCCAGATCGACTGGTGGCAGTGCATGCCCGAACCGTTGTCGCCGAAGATGGGCTTGGGCATGAACGTCGCGGTCTTGCCGTGCTTCCGGGCGACGTTCTTGACGATGTACTTGTACCACATGGTCCAATCGGCCATCGTCTTGAGGCTGTTGAACTTCATCGACAGCTCGCACTGACCGCCGCTGGCCACCTCGTGATGGAAGACCTCGACTGGAATGCCCACGCCCATGATGGTCATGGCCATCTCGGCACGCAGATCGGCCAGCGTGTCGGTCGGCGGAACCGGGAAGTAGCCACCCTTGTGGGCCGGCTTGTAGCCGAGGTTCGGGCTCTCGGCGCGATCGCTGTTCCAGGCGCCTTCGACCGAATCGACCATGTAGCTGGAGCGGTTCGGCCCCTCGGAGAAGCGAACCTCGTCGAAGATGAAGAACTCGGGCTCGGGACCGAAGTACGAGGTGTCGCCGATGCCGGTGGTCTTGAGATAGGCCTCGGCCTTGGCGGCGATGGTGCGCGGATCGCGCGAGTACGGCTGCTTGGTGATGGCGTCAACGATGTCGCAGATCACCGACAGGGTCGGGATGGCGAAGAACGGGTCCATGACGGCCGAGGCAGGGTCTGGGATGAAGATCATGTCCGAGGCGTGGATGGGCTGCCATCCGCGGATGGAGCTGCCGTCGAAGAAGAAGCCTTCTTTGAACGAATCCACCTCCAGCTTTCCGATCGGCATGGTGGTGTGCTGCCAGATGCCGAGGAGGTCGACGAACTTGAAGTCGACGAACTTGGCACCGTTCTTTTCAGCGTATTTCAGGACCTCT
>JAXDMH010000309.1:0-8880 GCA_034666225.1 Myxococcales bacterium | reverse complement strand
CAGTCGCTGTCGCCGCCGCAGCCCTGACAGAGGTGCATGGTCGGGTTGCACACCGGCTTGGTGCCGCCGCACTGGGCGCCGTCGACGCAGGCCACGCAGGTCCCGGTCATCACCTCGCACACGGGTGCGGCCACCGAACAGGCCAAGCCGTTCGACATCGAACACTGTCCGCAGGCGCCGCTGGGCTGGCAGGCCGGAGTCGTGCCGCCGCACTCGCCGTCGCCGCCGCAGCCGCGGCAGGATTTCATGGCGGGATCGCAGACCGGTTTTGAACCCGAGCAGTCGGAGCCGGCCAGGCAGCCCACACACTGGTGGGCGCCGGTGTCGCAGACGGCCGTCGGGCCGCCGCAGGTGGTGTTGTCGACGCACTCCACGCAGGTGCTGCTGCCAACGTCGCACGCCGATTTGGCGCCGCCGCAATGACTGTGGTCCGACGCCGAACATTCGCCGCAAGCCCCCGACCCGAGGCAGACCGGCGTGCCCGACGCGCAATCGACGGTGGTGCTGCAGCCGCGGCACACGTGCGTCCCGGCGTCGCAGGCCGGCGTGGTGCCGCTGCAATCCGTCGACGCGCGACAGCCGATGCAGATCTTGGGCGATCCGCTGGTCAAGCAAAACGGCGTGGCCCCGTGGCAGTCGCTGTCTTGACCGCATTTGTCGACGATGATGGGCGTGGGTGTCGGCATGCCCGCGCCGCCGCCGTTGTTGGTCAGGTAGTCGGCGGGCGGCGCTCCGGCCGCGCCCGAAGCGGTGACGATGGCCTGATTCTCGATGCGTCCCGCTGCGGTGCTGTCGACGGTGGCGCGGAACACCACCGTGCTGGATCCGCCGATGGCGATGGCCCCGCCGGTGGTGCCGTTGGCGCCCGTGCCCAGGCGGACGCGAAGGGTGCGCGAGGCTGAGATGTATTCGCCCTGATCGTCGCCGGTGGCGTCGGTCTTGGTGCCGGTGTTGGCGCCGGCGGTGACTTGAATTGATCCCGGGACGAACGTCAGTCCGGCCGGCAACACGTCGTTCATCACCACCTTGGTGGCGCCGTCGTTGCCTTCGTTGGTGGCGACGATGGTGTACTGGATGACGTCGCCCGGGAAGACCAGGCCGCCCGGGTGGCTGGTCAGATCGGTGACCGTCTTGTTGACGTTGCCAAAGTCGGGCTTGAACGTGGCGATCGAGGTGATGAAGGCGCCCAGCAGATAAAAGTCCTGGTTGGTCGAGGCGGTGATGGTCGCCGACGTGTCCCCCTGATGCAGCTGCGGCGTCACGCTGACGACGTCCAGGTCATAGCTGCTCATGCTGTTGGCCGCGCCGGTCAGGCGCGGCAGATCGCCGGCGTTCGACACCGCCGCGCCCAGGAGTGACCGGCTGGAATTGAAAAAGTTGTTGGCCGGGTTGATGGCGTTCGAGAGCACCGTGCCGTTGAACGACAGCGAATCACCCGGCAACGAATCGTCGCCTTCATAGGCGATGACACCCAGCTTGGCGTCAAAGCCGGCGTTGGGGACCAGGAAACCGGACAGGTTCACCGTCACCGACGGTCCCATCGACATGATGGTGTCCAGGCCGTCGAAGATGGTCAGGTTGCGCGGCGGATCGCTGTCCAGTTGATAGAACACCACCATCGACCAGCCGATGTACACGGTCTCGGAATTGAGGTTGATCAGCGACAGCGCATCGATGTTGCTGAGGCGATACGCGCCGGTGCCGTGGGCCTGAACCAGCGCGGTGACGTTGGCCGTCGATTGGTAATAGGTGGTGGCGTTGGCGACGGTGGTCACCGGCGTGACGTCGGCGGTGACCGTGGAGGAAAAGGCGCCCGTACCCACGCGATCGACGGTGACGGTCGTCTTGTCGCCGCCGCCAGCGGCGGCGCTCCAGTACAGACGGGCATAGGTGATGGTGGCGCCGGCGGGAATCGCCAGCACGGCCGTGCTGCGCGCGTTGGCCGCGGTGATAGCCGTCGATGCGGCCGCCGTGTTGGTGGCGTCGTCCGCGCGCCAGAAGACATCCGGGGCGGTGTCGCTGGTGTTGTTGCCGCAGGCGCCTTTGGTTCCCAGCGTGGGCGCCACCACCCCGGCCGCGCAGTCCTGGCCGACGGTGTTTCCGAACAGGACGAAATCGCCGCGCTGGTTGACCTGAAACCGCAGCGTCGCCGCCTCGGCGCGACCGCCGCTGGTCAGAACGGCAGCGGCCAGCACCAGCGCGCCGAACGCGACAGGCACAGGCAAACGACAACGGCCACGGCGGTGCCGTGCCCCCTTCCAGCTACCGCTTTCCACGCTGCATCATCATATCGGGATGTCGACCAGGACCTTTACTGATGCGTCAGCCCGCGCCAGTTCGCCTTCCAGATCAGGGATTTGAAGGGATGCCGAAGCGCCTCACCGTGGCCACAAAATCGGTCACCACCGCGTCCAGGCGCTCACTGATGGTCGCCTCCAGCTGGATGTCCCCCTCGGGCATGCGCTCCATCAGTTTGTCCAGGACGAAAAGTCCGGCCACCACGTGTTGCGGGCCGAGCGACATCAACACCGGGCGCAAGGCATAGTCCAGCGCCAGGACATGAGCCAACGTGCCGCCGGTCAGCAGCGGCAAGACGACCTTGCCGCTGAGGCCGAACTGCGGCAGCAGATCCAGGAACGACTTGAGGATGCCGCTGTACGCCGCCTTGTAGACGGGCGTCGCCACCACCACGCCCTGGGCGCGTTCGACCAGGCCCAGGGCTTCTTTGAGAACCGGTGCGTCGGTGCGCGCGTGCAGCAGATCGTCGGCCGGCAGATCGCGAACGTTGATGCGCTGAACCTCCAGCCCGTACTTGGCCAGGGCATCGCTTACCCGATTCGCCAGCGACAGCGTTCGCGAGCCGGCCGACGGGCTCCCGGTGATCGTGACGATGAGGGGCATGCCGGCATTGTATCGCAGTCCGTTGCGCGTCTTTGCTGGAACAATCACGCTGCCTCGGCATCAAATGCCCCCATGAGCGACGACATCAGCAATCCCACCCGCCGGACGGCCATCGTCGCCGGGCTGGCAGCGGCCGCGACGACGACGTTGACCGGCAGCGCCCCAGCGCAGGCGCGCGACAAGAGTCAACCGCGGCCTCATCGGGGATCGCCCGCAAGGATGCCCGTCGCGTACATCCCCCACGGCGGCGGTCCGTGGCCCTTCGTCGAGATGGGTTTCGACAAGGCAGAGATGGAGCCCCTGGCCGAATACCTGCGTGGCCTGCAGGCGCTGCCCAGGACGCCGCCCAAGGCGGTGCTGGCGGTTTCCGCGCACTGGGAGGAAGCGGTACCGACGGTGATGACCGCCGAGCGCCCCCCGATGCTGTACGACTATTACGGGTTTCCGCCGGCGTCGTACGAGATCACCTGGCCGGCGCCCGGCAGCCCGGCGCTGGCCCAGCGGGTCGGGGAATTGCTGGAAGGCGCTGGCTTCGCCAGTGGTCGCGATCCGCGCCGCGGATTCGACCACGGCACGTTCGTGCCCCTGAAGCTGACCTATCCCCAGGCCGACGTCCCCACGATCCAGCTGTCGCTGAAACGCGGGCTAGATCCCAAAGAGCACCTGGCCATCGGGCGCGCCCTGGCTCCGCTGCGCGACGAAGGCGTCTTCATCGTCGGCAGCGGTATGAGCTATCACAACATGCGCGGGTTCGGCGATCCGCGCGCCGTGGGCGTCAGCGAACAGTTCGACGCCTGGCTGAACGACACCGTCACCGCCGCTGACCCCAGGCAGCGCGACCACCGCCTGGCCGAGTGGGCGCACGCGCCCGCCGCGCGCCAGGCCCACCCGCGCGAAGAGCACCTGTTGCCGCTGATGGTGGTGGCCGGCGCAGCAGGCGACGATCGCGGCATCGCTGGTTTCGTCGGCAAAGTCATGGGCGTTCGCGTCTCCGGTTACCAGTTCGGGTAGAGCAGCTCGCCTGACACGCGGATCTGGGAAACGGCGCCCGAAGGCGACGTTATCGAGGGCGACGTCACAATCGTCACCGCTCCCTTGGATCGAGGCGGCGCATGCGCAGATTCCGGGGGCGCATTGATGCGCCGAGGGGAGGTCCATCATGATTCCGACGATCCCAGTGACAATGAAGGCGGCGGCCATCGATCGCTTCGGCGGTCCGGAGGTGATTCACACCGAATCGCTGCCGGTCCCCCGCCCCACCAAGAACCAGGTGCTGATCCGTCTCGACGTCGCTGGAATTGGCGTCTGGGATCCCTACGTGCGCGAGGGGCAGTTCACGGAGGGAAAAAAGACGTTTCCGCAGGTGATCGGCAATGACGGCGCGGGCACCGTGGTCGCCGTGGGCGACGCCGTGACCCGCTTTGACATCGGCGATCGGGTCTACGCCTATTCGATGGACGGTGGTTTTTACGCCGAATATGTGGCGGTGAAGGAAGACAACGTCGCCCCGGTCCCATCGGCATTGACCTCCGAAGAGGCGGGCGCCCTAGGCGCCGACGGCATCACCGCCGTTCGCGGGCTGGACGAGCAGCTGCGTCTGAAGAAGGGCGACAAGCTGCTGGTGTTCGGGGCCAGCGGCGGCATCGGCCACCTGGCCGTGCAGCTGGCCAAACGCATGGGCGCCGCGGTGCTTGCCGTGGCCTCGGGAGCAGACGGGGTCGAGCTGGTACGACGGTTGGGCGCCGATGTCGCTGTCGACGGGAAAAGCGATGATCTGGTCAAGGCGGCGCGCGCCTTCGCGCCGGGCGGCCTGGATGCGGCGCTGGTCCTTGTCAACGGCGAGCATCTGAGCGAAGCGCTGGCCCTGGTCAAGAAAGGCGGTCGCGTGGCGTATCCCAACGGCGTCGAGCCCGAGCCGACCGTGCCGGAGGGGGTGCGGGCGATCGGCTATGACGGCATTCCCAGGCCCGATCTGTTTGAACGATTGAATCGCCTGATCGGCCCGGGGCCCTTTCATGTCGAGCTGGGACGCGTGTATCGCCTGGACGAAGCCGCCGCCGCCCACCGGGACATCGAGAAGCACCACCTGGGCAAGCTGGCACTGCGGGTTCACTAACCGCTGTTACGAAGGCCGGCGGCCACGCCGTTGATGGTGAGGTGCACGGCGCGACGGAGCTCGTCGTTGTTGCCGTCCTGTGAGCGCAGGCGGCGCAGGAGATCGACCTGCAGGTGGTTCAGCGGATCGATATAGGGGATGCGATTGCGCAGGCTGTACGCCAGCGAGCGGTTGTCCTGAAGCAGGGTTTTCGCCCCGGAGATGGCAAAGAACGCCTTCAGCGTCGCCTCGTGTTCCGCCTCGATGCGGCCGAAGATCGCGGCGCGCAGTTTCTTGTCGCCGACCAGCGCCGCATAGCGCGACGCGATCGCCATGTCGGTCTTGGCCAGCACCATGTCCAGCTTGTCGACCAGGGTGCGAAAGAACGGCCAGCGCGCGTACATGGCGCGCAGAAAAGCGAGGCGGCGTTTGCGGTCCTTGCCTTGACCTTGACCTTGGCCCGCGAGGTAACGGTTGACCGCCGTGCCGAACCCGTACCAACCGGGGATGCTTTGTCGACACTGCCCCCAGCTGAATACCCAGGGGATGGCCCGCAGGTCTTCGATGCGGTCCGAGCTTTTGCGGCTGGAGGGGCGGCTGCCGATGTTGAGGTGGCTGATCTCGTTGATGGGCGTCGCCTCGCGGAAGTACTTGATGAACCCGGGCGTCTCATAGACCAGATCGCGGTATTCGCTGAACGCATGGGCGGACATCTCCTCCATCGCTTCGTAGAACGCGGTCTCGTCGGCCGCCGGGCTGCCACTGTCCAGCAGCGTCGCCTCGATGGTGGCCGCCACCAGCGCTTCCAGGTTGCGATAGCCGACCACGGGGTCGGCGTACTTGCTGGCGATGACCTCGCCCTGCTCCGTCAGGCGCAGCTGGCCGTTGACGCTGCCGCGTGGCTGAGCGCGAACCGCGTAATAGCTGGGCCCGCCGCCGCGCCCGACAGTCCCGCCGCGCCCGTGAAAGAGGCGAATTCCGACCCCATGTTTTTCGAAGACGTCAACCAGCGACATCTCCGCTTTGTACAGCTCCCAGTTCGACGTCAGGAAACCGCCGTCCTTGTTGCTGTCCGAATAACCCAGCATCACCTCTTGAATGTCGTCGCGGCTCTCCAGCAGCTGGCGGTAGAGCGGGCACGAGAACAGCTGGTCCATGATGCCGCCGCAGGCGCGCAGATCGCCGATGGTCTCGAACAGCGGAATGATGTTCACCGCCAGGCGCGGTTCCTGCCCGGGGACCAGCAGTCCGGCCTCCTTGAGCAGCAGCGCCACCTCGAACACGTCGCTGGGGCCGGCCGTCATCGAGATGACGTAGTTGGGCACCGCGCGCGCGCCGAAGGTCTGGTGCAGGCCCGCCGATACTTCCAGCGTGCGCAGGAGTTCGGTGGTTTCGTTGGAATAGGTGATGTGCGGGGAGACAAGCGGTCTTGGTGTACCCAGCTCGTGCAGGAGGAGTTGCTGGCGTTCGGGTTCCGAGAGTGTTTCGTAGGTATCGCGACCAATAGCGCGGGCGAGGATCTCGCGCACCACGCGCGCATGAACCGCGCTGTGCTGGCGCAGGTCCAGCGACGACAGGTGAAACCCGAAGACCTCGGCGGCCCGACGGAGGCGTCGCAGGCGGCCCTCGGCCACCAGTTCGGCGCCGTCGTTGGACAGCGCCAGACCGATGACATCAAGGTCGCTGATGAGCTCGCCGGGGCTGGCGTAAGGTTCGGCCGGCCCGACGGCGCCGTAGAGCGCCGGAGTCACCGCTGACAGGCGACGCGCCGTCGCGGCCAGACGGGCGTAGATGCCAATCAGCGCGCGACGAAACGGCTCCTGCTCGCGGGTGACCGCGCGATCAGGCGACAGGGCCGCCAGCGCCACCAGCTCGGGAGGAACGTCGGCGTAGCGAGACGAGAGGCTGAGTTCGCTGCCCAGGGCATGCACCTCGCCCAGGTAATGCTCCAGGATCAACGCTGCCTGCCGCTTCAACGCCAGCGCCGTCACGTCGTGGGTAACGTGCGGATTGCCGTCGCGATCGCCGCCGATCCAGCTGGACACGCGCAAGAACGGCCCGACGTTCACCCCGCGCCCCAGCGCCTGTTCCAGGTCGGCATAGATCTTGGGGATCACCTTGAGGAACGTGCTGCGAAAATAGGCCAGCCCGTTCTCGATCTCGTCGGCGACGGTCGGCTTGACCGCGCGAACCTCGCTGGTCTTCCAGAGGATGAGGATCTCGCGGCGCATTTCCCGTTCGATCTCCGCCAGCAGCGCGGGAGACCCGGCCTGCCGATCGCGGGATGCCAGTTGCGCACCGATGGAACGATGGCGGTCGAGGATGCTCTTGCGCTGAACTTCCGTGGGATGCGCCGTCAAGACCGGTTCGACGCACGCCTTTTCAAAGAACGCCACCATCTTGCGCGTCGGCACCTGCGCCGCCCGGAGGCGCTGCAACGCAAACGTGAGACTTCCCGGCTTGGCCGGTTGATCCGGAGCCAGCTGCCCCGCGCGACGCCGGCGGTTCTGGTGTTGATCCTCGGCGACGTTGGCCAGGTGATGGAAGTAGCTGAAGGCGCGCACCACGTGCGTCGCCGCGTCCTGATCCAGCGCCGCGATGGTCTTTTCCACGGTGCGCAGGCTGCGCGGGTCATGCTCGCGTCGGTAGGTGACGGCCGTGCGCCGGATGTTCTCGACGATGGTGAAGATCCGCTCCCCCGCCTGCTCGCGAATGGTGTCGCCGAGGAGGCGGCCCAGGAAGCGGATGTCCTCGCGAAGGGCGAGGTCGGTGTCCGCGGGTTTGGGGGCGCGACTGGCCTTCGGTTTCGGGTTGGGGTTGGCGGTGGCAGCTGTGGTGGTCGAACGTTTCTTCATGGGCGAACGCCGGCCAGAATGGCACAGGGTCGACGGCGGGCGGGGAAATTGGGGGGCGGAAGCGGCGCCGGCAACGCCGCGTTTCCGGTTGGTCAAGGAGTGGCGCTTGTAGCCTGGACACGCACCGAAACCGGCCCTGGTAACATTGACATCGCCGGCAGCGCACACCGGGAAGAAAGCCTACAACTGAAGCGATTGCTTCCGGCGTTTCCCACATTTTTAGCGTGTGCTACCGCCTAGTACCGGAGGTTACTTCGGCGCCAACGCGATTCCTCGAAATGCATTTGATGCCGCTCCCATGCCGTCCGACCCAGCCGTGATCAGCGTCGTCGGTGAGATCATCGACGGAGCCGTCATCTGATCGTCAACGAAACGGATGATAGCGTTCGGGGGAACCGGGCTTATCGCCGGACTCCCTGTTGGCAGCGGCGGATCCATCGCCGTGGATGCGATGATCACGACTGTACTACCGCTCAGATACGCAGCCACTCCGCGAGAACCATTGACAGCGTCGCTGAACGTCGTACCGGTAAGAGACCAGGTTCCGTTTGCCAGCACCCATTTTTGAACGCCGCCGCCATCGATGACACGGCGATCGTCGGCTACGTACAGAAGGTCCGCACTTTGGTCATTGTTAGTGTCGATAAACGCAAATCCAAATGGATCCGGAGGCACGGCGGGCATCGCGGGATCGGTTATGGGCATACCCGGCAAGGTTGTCGTGGCGAAGATCATCGGGTTCGCCATGCTGTTGGTTGGTAATCCCGTGCCAATCTGGAACACGTTGTTCAAAGGTGTATTGGCCCCAGTGCAATACAGATTACCGAAAGCAATCTGACAAATGCGTGTGCTCTTTGAGTCGGCGAGCTTGTTGGTAGCGCTCGACGCTGCCGCGCCCAGTGGCGCGGTATAAAACACACCTTTGTTGGCGGTCTTGTCACCGTTTCCAGCGGTCCAGAACTCCAGCCCGTCGTTTGTAACTGCGCTTCTGACGTTATCTTTGGTGAATGCCACCCCGGCGAGAGATGT
>JAXDMH010000308.1:0-8309 GCA_034666225.1 Myxococcales bacterium | reverse complement strand
CCGACAATGTCGCGGCCGACGCCGCCAGGGCGGCCCGCGCGTTCGCCGCGATCGGGCCCGTCGCCGAATCGGCGGCCAGGCCCTTCAGCGAGGCGTGCAGCGCGCCGTCGTTGACCAGCCCGGCGGCCGCCCAGGCCACCGCGGCGCGCACATCGTCGGTCTCGCGATCGTCGGTCAGGGCCGCGCGCAGGCGGGCCCGTGCCGCGGCTGTGTGGCCGCGCGCCAGCGCCACCGCCAGCCGGGCCCGCACCGGCGGGTCGGCGCCGTCGAACGCGGCGATGAGGCCGGCTTCGCGTGCACCTGCTTCGTCCGATGAACCGCCATCGTCGCTGACCAATGGGGAGAGCGCGGCCAGGGCATCGGCCGCTGTCTCGGCCAGGGCGCCTCCGCGGCCGACCACGGCCAGCAGGTGTTCGGACGGCACAAGGTTCGGCGCGGGCGGGGCGCCGCTGGTCACGGCAGCGATGAGGCCCCGCAAGAGCGGACCCTGCGCAGCGCCCGTCGATTTCACGATCGCGCTGGCCAGTGGCTGACGATCCGCTTCCGTGGCCACCCGCTCCATCGCATCGCCCAGCGCCTGCCCCTCGGCAATCGCAGTGGCGCCGTCGCTGGCCCGGGCGCTGTCGCGATCCAGGCGCTGCCCGACACCCAGCAGGGCCGCCATCGTGCCGGGCGGTGCCACGGCCAGCGCCGCCAGCGTCACCAGCGCTTCCCGTCGAACGGCGCCGTCTTCAGCGGCGACGCTGGCCAGCACACCCGCCGCGGCGCCGCGGGCCAAGATGCGCGCCGCCAGCCGCAAGGCGGCCCGACGAACGTCGCTGACGCTGTCGGAAAGACCGCTCTCCAGAGCCACGGCGCCGCCCGCATCGCCGACGGCGATCAGCGCTTCAAAGCTGAGGCGCCTGACGTCGGGATCCGGATCGGCGGCGGCGCGCACCAGCACCACCAGCGCGCTGGGATCTTTCAAACCGGCCAGCGCCTTGAGCGCCTCCACCGCGGCAGGATGATGGCGGTCGACCAGGCTGGCCAGCGCCGGTGTGGCGCGACGGTCGTTGATGCCGCCCAGGATCGTCGCCGCCGCCGTGACCGTGGCGACGCTGGCCCCACGCCCCGCGGCGTTCACCTCGGTCGAAAGCGACACCACCGCCGCCGCGCCGGCGCGGCGGAGCGCTTCCTTGTCGTCGTCGGGGATCGGCGGCTGGCGCAGGCGTTCCATCAACAAGGCCACGGCCGGCGGCGTGGCGATCTGACCCAGGGCCAGCAGCGCGTGCCGTCCCAGTTCGTCGGTGGGGCGCCGGTTGGCCAGCGGGCCCAGGAACGAGACCGCGGCCGGCAGACCCAGCGCCGCCAGCGCGTCGACGCCAGCCAGGCGCACGTCATCGGGACCAGTTTGGACCGTCCGGTACAGCGCCGGCGCCGCGCCCGGATCGCCCAGCGCGCCCAGGGCATGAATCGCGTCCAGGTTTACCTGCCGGTCACTGTCGGCCAGCTTGCCCAGCAGCAGGGTCACGGCGCGCCGATCGTGCGCCTCTTCCAGCAGGCGGATGGCGCGCAGGCGCACCTCGCGCTGTTCGTCGTCCAGCGCCATGGCCAGCGCCGAAAATGAGGCGGCCGGCCCGTGGCGCGACAGCACATCGATGGCCGCCAGGCGAACTGCCACGTCAGCGTCGCGCAAGCAACGGTTCACCGCGACGCGCCCCTCCGGCGGCAGCGTGGCGGCTTCCCGCAGGATCGCCAGCCCCAACGGTCGATCGACCGGCGACGGCGCGGTCACCCAGCGCAGCGCCGCCGCGGTGGCTTCGGGCGCGCCGGCCCTGAGCAGCACGCGCGCGGCCGCGCCCCGCACCGCCGCGTCGCTGTCCGCAAGCAGCGGCACCAGCAGCGGGCGCAGGTCGCCGCTGGGACGCTCTCCCAGCCGTTCCACGGCGCGCAGCCGTTGCCCGTGATCCAGCGAATCCAGATCCGCCGCATCGACGCCCGCGGCGCCCGGCCAGGAGAATCCGCCCACGAAGACGGCCAGCAGCGCCGACACCGCATTCATCACCCGACGAGTATAGCCACGGCAAATAGATTAAACTGCCGCACCATGACCCGTGAGATCATCGTTTCCATTCTAGAGAGCGAAGGCATCAAGGCGGCCACCGGCACCTTCACCGTGCGCGAGGATCGCGAGGCCACCTGCTTCGTATCGGCCCCCGGCGACGTCATGCCGGTCTCCCGCATCGTCAGGATCGAACTCAAGGACAAATCGCTGGTCCTGGAAACCTCCAAAGACGAACGCTTCCACTTCGCCTACGAAGACATCCTCGGCTTCAAATTAGCCACCACGTCGACGCCCAAGGATCGCCACGCCGGCTTCGGACGCTAGGCTTTCGTTAGCTTCCCGCTGGGCTGGGCCCATCTTCCGCCTCTGTCCGTTCTCCGCTCCGGAAAAAGTTCGGACCGGAGTGACAGGCCGCGCCTGGCAGCGTGTCGTCATCGGGTAGCCTCGTTGCGCGGCCTGTCGCGAGGACCGAAACTGGCGGCCGGCGTGGCCCAATATTTACGGATGGTCGCTGCCGCCAGTAGCGGGGGTCTCGCGGGTTCTGGGTCGATCTGAAGTGGCGCGATCCACGCTACTGACGGCGCCATCGTCCGTGGTGGTTGTCCCGTTCGGCGCCGTCAGTTTCGGTCCTCGGCGCAGGCCGCGCAGCAAGGTTGGCGCAGGACGATAGGTAAACCAGCGCGGCCTGCACCTGCGGTCCGACCTTTTTCCGGAGCAGAGGACAGACAGTGGCGAAGCGAATGCCGCGCCGTTAAGTGAACGGCATTGCGACTAACGGTGGGTCATTGCTGAGGGCGCCCTCAACGCATGGACATGGACCAGGATGCGATGGTCTTGGATCCGTTGAACTTCGGGAAGCCGAAGCCTTGCATGCGGCCCAGGACGCAGCTGGGGAAGGGGCCCCCGCGCTGGCCGTTGACCTTGACGGCTGAGACCTTGCCGGTGCCGCGGACGACAAAGTCGACGTTGATGTCGGAGAGGCCGGGCGCGCGGTGGCGTTCCTGCATGATGCAGGGGACCAGGCTGCGATAGTTCCCCAGCATCACCTTCTGGATGACGCCGTCATCCAGGGTCTCGTCGCCGCCGCCGGCCTTGGTGACGTCGCCGATGTTCATGTCGTTGTTGAACTCGTCGCCGCCGCCGCCACCTGCCCGGTGCGCGCCCGCGGTTCGCTTGGCGACGTGAGCGGTGGCGAAGTTGATCTTCACCCCTTTGAGAAAGGCGTCGACCTCGGCCTCCTCGGCGCGCGAGGCCAACTGCCCGCCTTCGGAGGCCTTGCGCGACAACAGATACGCGCCGAACACGCCGCCCACCACCACCACCGCGGCGCCGACGATCAGGAACGTGGCCATCGACTTTTTCTTTTCGACGGTCTCGTGAGCCTTCTCGGCGCGGGCGCGGCGCTGCTGCTCAAGGCGGCGTTCGGCTTGCTTGGTGAAGTCTTGCAGGCCGGGAAAGTCTTTGACCTTCTTGCGAGCGCCCGAATCGCTGTCGACGATCATGTGGTCGCCGTGGATCTCGCCTGTCTCGATCTGGGTTTTGATCTGGGCCAAGGAGAAAGGCCCGAAATCCAGCTTGTCCTTCTGGATCAACCAGCGTTCCTGGTTGTCGTCGGCGCCACCGGCTGCTTCCATCACGTTGAACGACTTTCCGAGCGTCAGCCGCGCCGGCTCGCCGGTCGCGGTGACGCCGCTGCTGCTACCAGAAGGATTCGCCGCCGTGGCGACTCCGCTGACCAACCCCGAGACACCGGAGGTCGAGATGCTGCGCCCGAAGGCCGGCGAAGACCGTTCCCCTTCCAGACCACCCGCCTGATCGACGCCCGACGCGGCTTGTCCCGTCAGCGCGGCGGCCAGGGCATTGCGAAAATCAGCGGCCGTGGTGAATCGCGCCGCCGGCGCCCGGCTCAGCGCCCGGGCGATCACCCGATCGACCTCGGCGGGGATCTCGGGGTTGACCTGGCTGGCGGGGGTGACCGCGCCCGATGGCGGGCGGCCGGTCAGCACCTCGAACAGGACGGCGCCCAGCGAAAAAACGTCGGCGCTCAGGGTTGGCGCGCCGCCGGCCTGCAGCTCGGGAGCGATGTAGATCTGATCGATTTTGGCACCGCCGGCGCCCCCCACCTCGCGCCGGGCCAGGGCAGGGAAGGTGCGCGCCAATCCCAGGTTGGCCACCTTCACGCGGCCTGACTTGCCGACCCAGATGTTGCTGGGATTCAGCGCGCCGTGGGGCATCACCGCCTGGGCTTTCTCCAGCGCATTGGCCACGTGGGCGACCAGGTTGAAGCCACCTTTCATCGACACGCCGGCCCCTTCACCCAGCTTACTGTCCAAAAACTCGCGCAGGGTCTGGCCATCCAGCCACTCGGTGGCGATGAAGTAAAAATCGGCCTCGCGACCGACCAGCAGCACATCGACCAGGTTCTTGTGGACGATGGCGCTGGCCTTCTCGACGTCCGCCTCCAGCGAAGAGGCGGCGGCCCCCAGCACCCGCAGCGGGATGATGCGCACCGCAGCCGGAATGCCCTGGCCGGTGTCCTGCGCACGGTAGGTCTGGCTGGCGGCGTCCTGGGTCAGCAACGCCTCGATGCGAAATCGCCCTCCGATGATGGAGCCGGGCGTGATCTGTGCGCCGGAGGGCGGCGCCAGAGGATCAGGTGCGGGTGCCATCGCGCGGGGGCGACTCTATCAAAAATCCGAGCTACTTGGCGTCTATGACCGGCGGCAGCTTTTTTGCCTGTTCAATCCAGTCGGCCAGCTGCGGTTCGGTGGGCAGCTTCTCGGAGATCTTCTTGGCCTTGTTCGCCGACTCGACGGCGGCGACCAGGCCGGCGGCGTCGCGCTTGGCCAGATCCGGGGTCGATTTCACGCCGGCGGCCTCCAGCAGCATGACCATCTCGGGTCCCACGCCCTTGATGCGCAGCAGATCGCAATGCTTGGCCAGGGTGGTGAGGGCAGGGAGGCCGATCCCCGATTCCTTGGCCAGCGCCTTGCGGTCCTTGCTCTTGCCGGCCTTGTCCAGGATCTGCTCGGTGGTGTCGACGCCGGCCTTGTGCAGCTTTTCGGCGTCAGAGGCGCTGACCAGCCGTGAGACCTCCGTCAGCGCGTAATGACTGGCCAGGGCTGGGGCCGCCACCAGCAAGCAAAGCGCCAAGGAAAAGGGGGCGGCAATCCGGGCGACGGCTGGTCTCATGGGCGTTTTCCTCCAGGATGGTGAGCGGGTCACAGCGCTTTGAACCGGCGCACAAGCTCGCGAAGCCGCCGCGAGCCGCCCCCTTCACGGTAAAGGAAGCGCACGCCGATCTGATTGACCCCGGCATGATAAACCACGCGGCCCGACAGGTCGAAGGGGGCCTCGCTGCCGGGCGGCGCGATCTCCAGGACGACGTCTGTGCCGATGGGCGGCTGCAACGGACCATAGATGAGGCCGCCGCTGACGCTGATTTCGCGCAGCTCGGCGTCGGTGGCGTCCAGCTCACTGGCGATGCGCACCTTGGCGGGGATGCCGATGGGGATGCGGGTGTGTTTCCGTTTGCGCGTGGGCGGGCGGCTTCCGCGCAGGGTCTGCACGATGAAGTCCCGTTTTGTGGCCTCTTCCTCGTCGAACGCCACGGTCGCGCCGGCGCGCACACGCATGCGGGGCAGGGCCGGCCGCCAGGCGGTGACCGTCCCCTTGATGAGGACCTTGTTGGGAAGCCCGTCGCACGCCATCTCGACCACCACGGGCGCTCCGATCGGCAGCTCGGTCGTGGTGGGTGCGAAGACCCCTCCATGCGGGAGATCGGAGAGGTAGTGCTCTTCGAACTCGTCGATGTTCCGGCAGCGGACGCGGAGAATGTTCACGGGCACTCCAGGCGGGTTATGCGGAAACAGGCTGCGGCTGGGTCGGCAGAATAGCCGAGGCGCTTCGGATGTACTAGGTTCTGCCCGCTCATGTCCATCCGTGTTTACTTAGGCGGGCGGGTTTGCCTCCCTGAAGAGGCGAAGATTTCGGTCTTTGACCGAGGTTTTCTCTATGGCGACAGCGTTTACGAGACCATTGGTACGGCGTACGGCCGGTTGTTCGCGGCCGACGAGCATCTTGCGCGCCTCGAGCGATCGGCGCAACGGATTGGTCTTGTGCCGCCGCCGCGGGCCGAAATCGCCCGCGCCATCGGCGAGACGGTCGCTGCCGCCGCCAACCCCGAATCCCGGATCCGCGTGATTCTGACCCGCGGCACCGGCAAGCTGGACCTGGATCCGGCCGCCGCTCTCGACACGCAGCTGGTGGTGATCGTGTTTCCGCTGGGCCCGCCCACGCCCGAGATGTACGCCAAGGGCGTGGTGGTCAGCATCGTCTCCATCGCCCGCAACAGCCCGCGCGCCATTGATCCGGCGGTCAAATCGGGCAACTACCTCAACAACGTGCTGGCCCTGGGCGAGGCCCGCCGGCGCTTTGGCGCGTACGAGGCCATCTTGTGCGCCGCCGACGGTGACGTGGCCGAAGGGGCCAGCAGCAACGTCTTCCTTGTTTCGGGCGGCATCGTGGCGACGCCGTCGTCCGAGGTGGGGATCCTGGACGGGATCACCCGCGCCAAGGTGATCGACCTCTGCCGGCAAAACGGCATCCCCGTCGAAGAGCGGCGCATCTCGCCCGAGCAGCTGCGCGGCGCCGACGAGGCGTTCATCACCAGCGCCACCCGCGGCGTCTTGCCGGTGACCCGCATCGACGATCAGCCGCTGGGCAACGGCCGGCCGGGGCCGATCACCCGACGCCTCATCACCCTGTACGAGGATCTGGCCCGGCGCGGGGTCGACTGAGCCGTCATGAATCCCGCGGTGGCCTTCATCCCCAAGTTCTTCATCATCTGCAGCGTCATCCTGATCATCTCGGGCGCCGCGCAGGTTCTGGTCCGGCCACGCCGCGAAGGCGAAACGATGATGGAACGGCTGGTGAACCGCTCGACCATCACCGCGGTCGTCACCATCGGCTTCGGGATCTTCGGGCTGCTGGTCGGCCTGGGCGTGATCCCGATGGTTCGCTTCCCGCTGGGATAGCGAACCCCCGCGTTTCAGATCAGGTCTTCAGCTTGGGCGAGACGAACACGCGGTTCTTGGGGAGAAACGACAGCGCCGCCTTGTACGTCTTGGTCTTCTGCTGCTCCTGATCCTTCATCGCGCCTTTGTCGTCGGTCTTGTGCAGCCCCAGCTTGGCGAAGGTGATGGCCGCGTACGAGGCGATGGTCTCCTGGACCGTGGACAGCTTCGAATCGAACTCGGGCCGGGTGACGGTGATCTTCAGGACCGGCTGGTCGTCCAGCACGCCGATGTACGTCAGCTCGGCCAGATTGGGCGCCTTGCTGAACATCGTGTTGGTGAACTCGGCCCAGTAGGTCATGGCGGCGTTGAAGGTCAGCGCCTTGACGTAGGCGTCCTTGCCGGACTCCAGGTACGGGTAGGTGACCTCGGCGGCATGGTTGGCAGCGTCGATCTTGAACGTGGGTTTGTGCGTGAACTTGTCGTCAAGGCGCGCCTGGACCTTCTTTTCGGCCAGGTGACAGGTGTCAGCCAGGTCCTCGGGCGTGGCGCGATTCAGGCTGTAGGCAAAGGCCTTGTCGATCTGCTCGGAAAATTCCAGGGCCACCCCGTTTTCGCACTTGGGACCTTGGTCGGAACGCTCACGCCAGATCTTCGCCACCGGATTGGCGCCCGATTGGGCCTCCCCTTCGCTCGTGAAGAACTGCCCGGTGAAGGTGATCGGCTCGAAAGACCGCCGGGTCATGGCGTATCGATAGAGGAACTGCATCGATTTGTAGATGTCGTCGCGCGAGGTCTTTTGCCGCAGAGCCACCCGGATTTTGACGTCCTGACCGTCCGATGGGCCGGTCGTGTCGTCCGCCACCACCGTGAACGCCGGTATCCCGGGCGGAAATTTCAGCTGGTCACAGCAGGCGGTGCTCACCTCGGCCTTTTGCGAACATGAGATGACGGACACCGCAAAACCGAGACAGGCCACCAGTCGCATCGGATCGCGCATCAGGACCTCCAGGTCGAAAACGGACGCACCCTACTACGGATCTCGGCGGCGGCGCGAGAGGCCCGCGGGATCATTGGCCCCTTTTCAGATCCGTTCCAGTAGGGTAGGTTACCTTTGGTAATTTTTCGGTGCCTGCTCACTTAATTTTGGGGACTCCATGATGGGCGTGTTCTGGCCAGCCGGATCCGGAAGGTTCGTTGTTCTCGCCGCAGCATTAGGGTTTTTGATCACCGTTCTTCTCGGCAGCGCG
>JAXDMH010000307.1:0-8359 GCA_034666225.1 Myxococcales bacterium | reverse complement strand
CTCACGCCGAAATCCCGGGTTCAAGTCCCGGTGGGGTCACAGGCGCTCGCGCGGGCGCTCGCTGCGCGGAAGGGGGCTGCTGCCCCCTCGCGCGGGCCCTCCCCAGCGCCTCTCGCAAGGTGGGCCGGCTCGGCGGAGCCGAGCCTCCGGGAGCTTGGACGCGCTCGCTGCGCTCGCTCTGGCGTCTTCCGCTCGATCATCTGCCAATCGGCAACCGTCGAAGCCGACTTCGTGCCTGCTCGAATACCACAACGGCACCTGCGTCGAGATCGGACTCCAAGACGGAGAGGTTCGCGAGCAGGAGTTGAAGTTGCCGTTCTGGTCGCCGCTCGGTTCCGTGTCGGAAAAGGATGACCGAAGGACGTGCCTCCTCCTGCGCGGCGAGCAGCGTTCCGAAATCGGTATCTGCCGAGACCACGACGCGCGTTTCGACCGCGGCTTGCGCGAGAATCTATTGATCGGTCGAAGCTTGCATGGCGTAGTCGCGAACATGGACGGCGTCGTGGCCGGCCGCTCGTAAGCCTTCAGCGACGACCGGCGAAAGGGCGTTGTCGATCAGGAATCTCACGCCACGGTCTTGAGCGGCAGTTCGCGCTCGCGAACGGCCTCAGCCGCGTACCGGAGAGCCTCGCCGATATCGGCGCGCTCCAGATCCGGGTGTGCGGCAAGGATCTCGTCGTGGGACATGCCGTCTGCGACCATGCCGACGACCGTCGCCACTGGTATGCGAAGCCCCCGGATACAAGGCTGGCCACCCATCTGATCAGATCGGAGAGTGATTCGCTCGTACCGCATCGCGTTTCTAGTGTCCCACGGCTAGCGGTTGACCGCACGGGCTCAGGGCTGGACCACTGAGCAGGCTCGGTAGCGGGCTCTCCGCGGCGCCTCTCGCAAGGTGTGCCGGCCGGGCAGGGCCCGGCCTCCTCGATTGAACCAATGACGCCGAAGGGAGGGCGAGCGCAGCGCGGCCAATCGCAACTCGGCTGCAGACGCGCACGGAGCACAGCGAACCGTCGAGCGACGGCGTTGATTGCTTGCACCGGGTGAATGGCTCCGCAGGCAATGTGTCCGCGTGGCTGGAAGAGGCCGCGGCGGAGCGTCTCAGACACGAGCCGCCAAGAAGCACGGTGCTAAACCACGGGTTGCGTGGGAGAAGCTCGCAGTCTCCTTCACACGCGGCATGATGGGCAAGGTCGAGAAATCCGCGAGGCGCCACGCCGCGGGCAATGTGTCCGCGTGGCTGGAGGAGGCCGCGGCGGAGCGTCTTAGACGCCAGGCGATGGCGGACGCCATCGCGCACTACGAGTCTAAGAACGGCGTGATCACCGAAGAGGCGCTTGCCGCCGCGGAAGCGAAATGGCCGAAGGAGGGCTGACCCCTCGACGCGGGCGCGCTCATTGCGGCCGAGAAGCAGGAGAAGAATCTGTGGGCAGTCCTCACAGCTGTGTCGCTGCCATGCTCGACAAGGCGAGCGAAGCGCGGCTAAGCGCAACTCGGCTGCAGAGGCGCACGGAGCACAGCGAACCGTCGGGCGAGGGATCTTTGCTGTCTCGCGGTCATGTTCGAGTCGCTATCGTCGCCGCCTCACGCGCCGCCTTCAGCGATCGGTACAACGTCCCCTGTGTGATGGCCTTGTCGTCACGCCTTACAACCATGACAGCGTGAATCCCACGACCGACGGGCATGATTGCGGCGATGGTGGCGCGTCCGAAACGGACCTCAGATGCGAGATGGAATAGGACGTTTTCCATGGATACTCCTAAAGCGTCAAGGGTTCATCGACATGATCGGACATCGTTAAGAACACCGTACGGAAAGAGCCCGCGGTGCGGCCGAGGCGCTTGTGCGCCTCGCATTTGGAGCGCGGGTCTTCCACGGCCTGCGGGGACGCGAATTGCCAGGCTCGGTTCCCCTTCGAGCAGCTCAGGCGCGAACGGAAATGTGACCGTCAGGGGCCTCCGCCACCGGCAGCGCGGAGCCCTCGATGAGTCGCTCCACCACCCCCGGCCGCAGGTTGTCTGGCTCCATGTCGAGAGCGCGCACGGGACGGTGCAGGTTGTCTTGCTGATCGCTGACGTCGTTGATTGCTTGCGCTGGCTGAACGGGCATTGGGTCCTCACTCGTTCGGGGTGCAGCTATCCGGTCGGGTCTTGCCCCACGATCGATTATCGACGCGCCCGCGGCGTCCATTTATCGGCGCCGTTGCTCGATTTCTGGTCAGGGTTGTCGCCGGTGTGGCGTCAGGCTCCGTCCTACAAATCGTTCGCTGGCGCGGTCGGCCGAGTTGAGACGACGGTAGCTTCCTGCGGCGGAGTGGCCGGACGGCCATCCAAGGTCAGTCATTTGTTTAGTTTGAGATAGTCACAGCTTAGTCATAGCCGTAGTCATAGACGGGGCGCGGCGATAGGCCGCAACTAGCTGGAATAACCGGCCGCCGGTTGTGGCACGGAGGGTGCTCAGTAACCCAGCATGCTGCCAACATCGATCGAGACCTCGAAGCCCGGCCACGACCATTCAGACAGCCCGGACCGCTGTGACGCGTGCGGCGCAGTGGCCGACCTGACAAAGAAGTTGCGCATCAAGGGCGACCGCGTCGCGGGTTGCCCCGCTTGCAGCTGGGGCGCCGTCCGCTCCAGCGCGAAATAAGGTCGGCGCTCTAGACCGGGCGATAGTGCGCGGGATCGATTCCATATCGACGCAAGGTTCGTGAAACGACCGCCCACTGGCGTCCGAGGTGGGTCGCGACGTGCGCGACGTTCCCGTGAAACTGCTGCAGCAGTCCTCGCAGCTCGTCGGCGCTGGGCACCGGACGGCGCAAGCGTCGATTGTCGGGTGGGCGCGGAGGCTGTGCAGCCGGCTCCTGCGGGGGCGGCCCGTCGGGTTGCAGTGACGGTGCATCCGAGCCGTTCAGCGAATCGGCGATCACCTGCGGCAGGTGATCAAGTCCGATGGTCGGGGCGCCGCGGGACAGCAGTTCGGCCTCGGTGATCACTTTTTGAAGCTCGCGGACGTTGTGGGGCCACCCATAAAGAAAAAGCGCCCGGAAGACGTCCTCTCCCAGTGGTCGCTCGCAGTGGACTGCGTTCAAAAAAAACGCGACCAGACGTCCCAGATCCTCACGACGGTCGCGCAGGGCGGGCAGCGCAATGGGCTGGGACCCCAGTCGCCCGAGCAGGGCGTCCTGTATCTTGGGTGAGCCCGTTTCCCCGGATACGCGGCTGCTGGCCGCGATGATTCGAACGTTCGCGGTCTCTACGCGCGTGGATCCGACCATCATGTACTGGCGGTCCTGCAGGAATCGAAGCAGCTTGTTCTGAACGTCGAGCGGCATCTCGGCCAGCTCATCGAGGAACAACGTCCCCCCCTCGGCGGTTTCGATCAGGCCGGTCTTCCGATCCTTGGCGGTGGAGTGCGCGCCGCGTTCGTATCCGAACAGCTCGCTTTCGACGAGCTCGCGCGGCAGGGCGGCGCAATTGATGGCCGTCAGTCGTCCCGTGCGACCGCTTGACACATGAATGGCGTTGGCGAACACCTCCTTTCCAACCCCAGTTTCGCCCAGCAAGAACAGTTCGGTCGGGGAGGGGGCCAGCCGCCGCAACTTCGCGCAGATCGTCGCCAGCGTCGGGCACAGCGTTGCCACGGGAGCGAAGGGCTCGGCTAGGTCAGCCTCGACAGCGGCGATCTCCAGGCGGGTCATCGTGCGAAACACCATCACCTGCGATCCGAGGAACAGGACGGCTCCTTCATGCAACAGCGTCGGAGCCGTGACCAGTCGGCCGTCGAGCATTGTGCCGTTCGTGCTGCCCTGGTCTTCGATGACGAAGCCTTCTTTGAGGTGCGTGATCTGGGCGTGATAGTTGGAGACCGATCGATCAGCGAGCGTCACCACGGCGCGCTTGCGACCGAGGGGCGGCCGACGACCAATCTCGACGCCCGCGCCGGATATCGTCAGCAATCGCCCGGCAGCGAGCGATTCGATGTTGGCGGAGCTGCCGACCAGCGCCAACGTTCCCACGCGCTCCGCCGCGGTGTGGGACGGACGACGGCTGGGCATGGTGACGCTCTGGTCATCCAAGGAGTTCACAAGACTCGACCTGGCGCTGTTCGCCTACAAATTGTCGATCGGGAAGGTCGACGATTCTTGATTACCTCAGGTGGCACAGTCGAGCCGCTGAGAGAACCTGCTGCGAATCTCTGCCACTATCTGCTGGTGATCGGCAGTCGGAGACACGAAACGACAGGCCAGATCGGTGTTGCGCAGATCGCCGCCGCAGCGTCGCACCAAGGCCACGGCAAGCGTTCGCGCGCCAGACTTGATTCGCACGTCAAGGCTCATGTTTGTGAATCGGGTGAGATCGAGAAACGCGCCTGACGGCACGAGGAGACGCACTCCGGTGGCGGAGATGTTCTTGACCAGAACCGGCTGGTCGTATCCCGGACCTGCCAAACGGCACATGGCACGAACCGAGCGGCGGGGGGCCCGCGCGCGCGGCAGAGCCCCGAACAGGTCCATCAGCTCGCGACGAAGAGCGGGGGCCTTCCGAGTGCCAAGGGCCTTCGCCAGGATCGGAAACCGCCTGGCATCGAGTGATGGACCCAGCAGCTTGTCGACGTCGCTCCTGAACCCGTGATCCCCGTCGCCTGCAGTTCCAATCACCCCATCCTGTCGACGGATATCTGCGCCGGCTTGAATCCGCTCACAAGCGGACCTGCGACACCGGGTTTCCCGCCGCTTGCGCCCCTCAGGGTGCCGAAGGCAGCCCCAGCATGAACGGCGCCACGGCATTCAAGTAGTTGACGCCGTTGTAGGTGGGATTGGCGTGTGAGCCGCCGGCGAACTCGCACCAGACGACGGGATAGGTGTCGGGGCAGCCGGTGTACTTCATGCAGGCGGGAAACTTGGGGTCGTAAGGCGCGGTGGCTTTTCCGACGCAGCCGTTTCTGGCCAGGATTTCGTCGCGGTCCGGCGCCGAGCCGAAGCTGTCTTCTATGGTGAAGATCTTGGGGAGCGGTCCGACGGGATTGTTCATGTCGACGTCCGATACAATCTGGAACAGGGCGATGGGGCCGTTGCACTTCCATCGGTTTTCACGCAAGCCTCCCGCCAGCGGGTAGTTACCCCGCAGCGTGGTCGCGGTTGCGCAGCCGGCCAGGAGCGCTTCCCAGGCGCCGCTGCTGAGGCCGCCGGCGAACTCCTTGCCCATGTCGACGCAGAAGTTCGCTTCGACCCAGTTCTGCACGGCCAGAAAGTAGGGGACCTCGGGCCCGTTCTGACAATCGGCCACGTTCGCGATGTTGGGGGCGCACCTGATCCCACCGTCGGCGAAGCAGTTGCCGTTCGAATTCAAGCCGACCTGCTGCAGGCCCACCTTGATGGCGCCGTCCGTACCCGGGACGGTGAAAGCCCCCCCAGAAAGGGGCGGCATGGAGCCGCATCCATTGCCCCCGTAGAACACGGGGTAGGGCGTTCCCGGTTGATAGTTCGCGGGCAGCTGGATGGTGAAGTCGCGGTTGAGAAAGTTTTCGCCATTGGAAGTCATCTGCGCGTTGCGGCCGCCCGTGACAAAGGGCGGCGCGATGCAGTTTGAAGGGCAGTTGGGCACCGTGCAGGCGGCACAGGCGGGGATTGAAATCTTGTGGTTGGTGTACGTGTTCGACGAGGCGCCCATGGGAGGCATGCCGCAACCCGCGCTTTTCATGCCAGTGCGGCCCTTGGCCGGATAGTGGCCCGGTCCGATGTCGCCGCCGGCTGCATCGGTGCCGCTGTCGCCCGCGCCGCCGCTGCCCGCGGTTCCGCCTGGCGCGTCCAAGCCAGCCCCATCAGCTGGATTTCCGCTGGCGCCCCCCGTGCTCGCTCCACCACTTCCCGAGCCGCCGAGACCGCCGGAGCCGCCTCCAGTGCCCGGGCTTCCCCCCGACTGACCATTGCTGCCGGCGTCGGCGATCGATGCGCTGTTGGTGCAAGCGGCGGCAGCCAGGCAGATCAAGACTCCGGAATTCAGGATAAAGTATTTCACGACTAAAATAGACGCCCGAGACGGGCCGAGCAGGCAAACGATGACGATGTGCGGCCAGTTGGTGAATATGAAGGGGCCCGCGGGCCCGGGCGCCCCGCCAGCGCTTGGGCATTCTCTGGTGAAACGATACGTGGACGAGCCGGGCTCCGCGTCGGTCCGTCCGCTGTTTCGGGGTAGAACGGTTGCGACCGCGCGCATCGCCTATGCGGAGATTGCGGCGACCATGGCGCGGTTGCATCGTGATCACGCACTCGACGAGGCGGCACGTGATGCCATCTACGCCCGCCTCGACGACGACTTCGCGGCGCTGACGGTGGTGGAAATCCGCGCGCCCCTCATGCGTCACATTCCGCAGCTTGTCGCTCGTCTTCCTTTGCGCGGCTACGATGCGGTTCATCTGGCTGCGGCACTGGTCCTCCGAGATCACGGCGCCGCGGTTACGTTCTGGGCCGCTGACGCAGCCCTGGTCGGCGCGGCACGGGCCGAGGGCCTGCGAACGACGCTGTTGAGCTGACTCACGGGCATGCCCCCCGTCGGGTGACGACTCAATGAGCTGGCACGGGCTTCGCAGCTTCGTGGGGCGTGGAATTAATTTTCGACCGCGGCACCCTTCTTCTCAAAGACGTTCCCGACTGCGCCGAAGGAGTTGATCTCCCGGGCGTTCTCTGGGACACCCGCGTCGGTGCCCATCGGGCACCCGCGCGTCTAGCGTACCCGCTGGCGGCGGCGCTCCGACGGCGGGGCATCACAGTGTCGAACGCACCCTGTCCGGGATTGGGACCTCCGACCGGATTTCGTGCGGTTGAACTTCGCCAATATCAAGAAGCCGCTCTGGCGGCGTGGCGCCGCGCCGGACGGCGCGGAGTGGTGGCGTTGCCCACGGGCGCCGGGAAGACGCACGTTGCGCTGGCCGCAATGGCCGGCACCCGGACCTCGTGCCTCTGCTTGGTTCCCACCTGCGCCCTCCTGCAACAATGGACGAAAGCGCTCGGGCAGGTGTACGACGGCCCGATTGGCCGGTTCGGGGACGGGCAGCGGGTGCTGGCTCCCGTGACCGTGGCAACATTTGCCAGCGCATACCGGCACATGCCGGTACTGGGCGATCGCTTCGGGTTGCTGGTGGTCGACGAAGCCCATCATTTCGGTCACGGTGTCTTCGACGAGGCGTTGGAGATGTCGATCGCGCCTTTGCGGCTGGGATTGACGGCGACGCCCACGGCGACCGGGCCGTCTGCAGCACGATTGGACACGCTGCTCGGGCCGACGGTGTTCGAGCTGTGCGTTCCGGATCTGGCCGGCGGTGTCTTGGCACCATTTCAGCGAATCATCTGGAGACTGCGGCTGGATCCGGGCGAGCGGCAGGAGTACGACGCATTGGTCGCGGTGTACCGAGGGGCGCTCCATGCGTTCTACGGCAACCACCTGAACGGCAACTGGGAGGAATTTGTTCGCCACGCGTCCCGCACCGACGAAGGACGGCGGGGAATCGCGGCCTGGCGGCGGGCGGCTCGGTTGCTGGCGTTCACGCGCGGCAAGCGAGAGGCACTGGCGCTCTTGCTGGCGCGACACCGCGAGCAGCGCACGTTGGTGTTCGTGGCCCACAACGAGACGGCCTATGCGGTTGCCCGGGAGAACCTGATCATGCCGCTCACCTGCGACATCGGGCGATCCGAACGTGAGCAGGTCCTGGCCCGTTTTCGCACCGGTGCGCTGCGGGCCTTGGTGTCGGCGCAGGTTCTGAATGAGGGACTGGACGTTCCGAATGCCGACGTCGGGATCATCGTGGCGGGCCGCATGGGCGAACGCGAGCACGTCCAACGGGTGGGGCGATTGCTCCGTCCAGCGCCCGGCAAGCAGGCAGTAGTCTACGAACTGGTGGCCGCGCAGTCGAGCGAGGTCCGGCAAGCGGAGAGGAGGGGAGCCCGGCTTGTTGTCCGAGGCCGATCTGCCGCTTAGGCTTGTCGAGAGGAGCGCCTACTTCGACTTCCTGGGGCCGCAGGATGAACCCTGGCTTCGTGTGCTGCTCACCGAGATGGTGCGCTTCGAGGGCAGGCGGCGCCGAGAGCTGGTGGAGCGGCTGGCGGAGCCGCTGCCGTGCGAGGCCCCGTACTTCAAGCGCCGGTCGGCGACACGGGTGCTCCTTCGTTTGTGGCGGCGGGAGTGCGTGGCCGTGGTGCCTCCAGTGCAGGTGCGGGAGCGGCTGTTTGTGGCTGCTGCCGCGGCTTCCAACCTGAACGGGGAGGCGATCCGGGCGGCGGTGGCGACGAACTTTGGCATCGGAGCGGCGGCCCTGGCCCAATCGATGTTCGCCGATGTGCCAGGCGAGCGGGTGGTGCACGCCC
>JAXDMH010000306.1:0-8877 GCA_034666225.1 Myxococcales bacterium | reverse complement strand
AGGAAGCAGAAAAAAACGCCCGCAACGATTACAAGTCGCGGCTGCAAGAGCGATCGCAGGCGCTGTTGCAAGCGACGCCGCAGTATCAGGTGGTGGGCGAAGACGGCCCCGACCACGACAAACGATTTCAGGTGGCCATCTTCCTCGACGGCAAGGAATACGGTCGGGCCGGCGGACGATCGAAGAAAGAGGCCGAGCAGAGCGCCGCCGCGCTGGCCCTGGTCACGCTGGACGGCACCACGGAATGAGTGGAGACGTTTCGGCGGCGGACGGTTCGGTGGCGATCGAGCTCGCGCAGATTCCCGACGACGTGCTGGCCCTGTGTCGCCGCCTGGTGGCGGCCGGGCACCAGGCGCACCTGGTGGGCGGCGGCGTGCGCGATCTGTTGCTGGGGCGGGCGCCCGCCGATTTTGACGTGGCCACCAGCGCGCATCCGGAGCAGGTGCTGGCCCTGTTCGGCAGCGGGTTCGCCATTCCCACCGGCCTTCAGCACGGGACCGTCACCGTCCTCACCGACGGGTCACCGCGCCGCTCGGTCGAGGTGACAACCTTTCGCGGCGAAGGCGCCTACATCGACGGGCGGCGGCCCTCGTCGGTGACATACGTGTCGTCGCTGGACGAGGATCTGGCCCGGCGCGACTTCACCATGAACGCGGTGGGGCTGGATCCCGTGTACGGACGATTGACCGATCCGTTCGACGGGCAGGGCGATCTTCGTCGCCAGCTGGTGCGCGCCGTCGGCGATCCGGTGGCCCGTTTTCGCGAGGATGGCCTGCGCCCCATGCGCGCCGTTCGCCAGGCGGCGCAGCTGGCGTTCGAGATCGATCCCCCCACGCTGGCGGCGATCCCCCAGACGCTGGACGTGTTTCGCAAGGTCTCGGCCGAACGGATCCGCGACGAGCTGTTGAAATTGCTGGCGGCGCCACGACCGTCGCGCGGGCTTGAGCTGATGCGCACCACCGGGCTGCTGGGCGAGGTGATGCCCGAACTGCTGGAGGGCGTGGGCGTGGTCCAGAATCGGTTTCACAAGTTCGACGTCTACAACCACACGCTGGCGGTCGTCGACAACACCCGCGGCGACGCCATCGTGCGGCTGGGGGCTCTCTTGCACGACGTGGGCAAGCCGCGCGCCCGCCTGCCCCGCGAAGGGGCGCCCGGCGAGTTCAGCTTCTTCAAGCACGAATACGTGGGCGCCGAGATGGCCGACGCCATCTGCCGCCGGCTGAAGCTGTCGACGGCCGAGCGCGCGCGGGTGGTGGCCATCGTGGCCAACCACATGTTCTTCTATACGCCCGACTGGACCGACGGCACGGTTCGCCGTTTTGTTCGCCGCGTGGGGGAGGGCGGCGTGGGCGATCTGTTTGCCCTGCGCGAAGGCGACATCGCCGGCCGCGGCTTCGAAGAAGATCCCGACGCCGAGCTGGGCGAGCTGCGCCGCCGCATCGGCGAGGTGGCGGCGGCCGACGCCGCGCTGCGGGTCACCGACCTTGCCGTCAACGGACAGGACGTGATGCGCGTCCTTGGCATCGGTCCCAGTCGTCAGATCGGCGTGGTGCTGGAACGGCTGCTGGAACGGGTCCTGGATGATCCGTCGCTGAACCAGCGCGAACGGCTGGAAGCCTTGATTCCCGAAGTGGCGGCCGCGCCGGAGACCGGCCCGCGGGCCGACGGCTGACCTCAGGTCTTGGTGCCGGTCTTGGTGCCGGTCAGCGCCGCCACCAGCTCGGCGGCGCTGGACACGGTGACGGTGTTGCGATCGACCAGCTCGGGGCGACCGAGGTGCTCGGTGCGGCGGCGTACCACCGTCGCCTCGGGATCGGACAGCGACAGCGTCTCGATGATGTCCGGATTCATGACGCCGCCGATGGGCAGCAATGGTTCCGTGGCGCCCATCTGTGGCGCGGCCACCACCGACAGCACGGCGGGCGCCGTCAACGCCAGCCGCCGTTTTCGGCCGCCGCCGCGCACGGTGAGTTCGACGGTGTCGGCGCGCGAACCGGCGGCGATGGCCTCCACGCGCGCCACGTGCAAGACGCCCAGGTGTTTGGCCAGGGCGGCCGACATGGTGCCCACCCCTTCGTCGTCGAACGGCGATCCCATCAGCACCAGGTCCGCGTCCAGATGGCGCACGGCAGCGGCCAGCAGCTGGCCCAGGCCATGAAAATCCGTGGTGCTCATTTGATCGTCGACCAGTCGAACGGCACGCGCGGCGCCGGCGGCCAGCGCCTGGAGCAGGTAATCCAGGCGCCCGGCGCTGTCGGGCAACAGCGCCACCACCTCGTGCTTGGTGCCCAGCGACGTCGCCGCAACCAGCGCAGGGACGTTGCAGCGGCGGCTGTCCGCATCGGGAAGGCCGGGGCGCAGGCAGACGACGATTCTCATGACGGCGCCTGATCAGAGCCGGGACCGCCCAGCGCACCCAGCGCGCGGACCAGGTCGGACCACGGCGCCGTCGGTCCGGCATTCCACAGGACATCGACGGCGCCCAGCGTGGTCGTGGCGACGGGCGTCGCGGTCGGCGCCACCAGACCGACCCGCGTCGCCGGCGAGCCGAAGGTAAACTCCGCGCGCGAACCGACCACGATCAAGACGCTGGGCGCGGCGCAGGCCAGCGCGGCCGCGGAAATTCGGCGCTGGTCGACGACGGCCACTTCGGGCGTGGCGGCCGCTGCCAGCTGCTGGGCCACCTCGGGCGTCACCTCGTCGGACACCAGCACCAGCGCCGGCGCCAGCTCCAGCGCCGCGAATTCGTCGGGCTCCGATTGCAGCTCGACCAGGGCCGTCTGCGCGGGCGGTTCGCAGGCCACGATCTCCACCTCGACGTCGCCGTCGCCATATTGCGAAGGACGTCCCGTGGCGCCCAGCGTGGCCACCACCGGTCGCTCGATCTCGACGGGATCCAGCTGACGGCAGCCGCTGCGCGACCCGCGCCAGCGCCGCAGAACGACGCGGCCGGTCCCGTCGGGCATGGCGGCCTCATCGTCGGCAACAACCAGGTCGCTGCACCCGGCAAAGGCGCCGCTCAGGCGCATGGCCAGCGTCGGTCCCAGCTCGGCGCCCAGGCCGCCCGCCGGGAACAGGACGATGATGGGGGCGATCCGCTCGGCGATGGCTTGCAGAGCCGGTCCGTGGGTGGCGTCCAGCGGGGGCGCACCAAACCCCGGCGCCTCGCCCAGCAGCACCTTGTCAGCGCCGGCCAGGCCCAGCCGACGCGCCACCGGGGCCAGCGCCTCGGGGGTCATCGGTTCGGTCAGCAGCACAGCGAAGACCGACGCGCCGGCATCTCGCGCCACCCGACGGGCTTCCGACACGGCGAAGAGGGATGGCCCGGTGGGGTTGCCTTCACGCAGGTCTATGTAGACGAACAGATTCGGCAGAGCGAGCCTCGCTGGCAGGGCGATGGGGGAAGAAGGCGGTTTCTATCATGCCCTTTCCCCCCTGGCGACGCGCGGCGCAGTGTGCTGATTTGACAGGGGGATCCTCGGATCGCAATCTCCCGGTACGGAATGCCACCAGGAAGCCCCGACGGCGAGGATCCCGCGCCGGTGGTGATCGCTCCCGATTCGACCGAGCGGACCGTGCGGAACGACATCGGTCCGCAGCCCGCCCCGTGGATCGGCGACCCCGCGGCGGCGGTCGAGCTTTATCGCGCCGAGATCGCCGCCCCGCCGCCCGACGCCGTGCGATCGGCGCCGCTGTTCGTGGCGATGGGCGATCTGCTGGACGGGGCGCTGCGCGACGAGGACGGGGCCACGCGTTCGTATCAGGAGGCGGCCGCCACCGACGCTTCGTTCGTGATGCCGCTGTGGCCTTTGCGACGGCTGCTCTCGGCGAAAGGAGACTGGCTGGCGCTGGTCGCTCTTCTCGATCGCACGCTGCAAAACCCGGCCCTGTCGCTGGCCGACAAGGCCGACCTGTGGGTCGAGCGCGGGCGAATCCTGGAAGATCGCCTGCACCGAGACGCCGACGCGGCTGACAGCTATCGCGCGGCGCTGACCGCCGTGCCGACGCTGCCGGCTTTGGCCGCCGCGGGCAGCGCCGAGCCGGTGGTCGTCGATCATCCGGTGGCGTTGCTGTCGCTGCTGTTGCTGGGGGCGCGCACCGCCGACCGTGAATTGATGGAAGCGGCGCTGGACGGGCTGGCGCGGCTGGCGCGCGGCTCGCCGTCTGACAGCACCATCGCCGCCACGCTGGCGCGCGTGCAGCGTGCCGAGCCCAGCGACGGCGAGGGGCGGGCCTTGCGGACGCTGGGCGACGCGCTGGCGTCGCCGTCGGTGGGATCGGCGGCGCCGCTGGAGCAAGAGCTGGAGGCGTTGACCCGGGCCAAGGATCCGCGCGTGCGGGCCGCCGCGCTGGGCGATCTGGCGCGCCGCACGCTGGCCTCCGAGCAGCCGGCCGTGGTCCTGGCATCGGCGCTGCTGCGCGAGCAGGGTCGATTGTTCCGCGCCGACCTGGACGATCCTCTGGCGGCTTTCGCTTCCTTTCGCGAGGCGCTGAGCTTGACCCCGGGCCACACCGTGCTTGCCGGCGAGCTGGCCGACATCGCCGATCAATTGAACCGCGGCGATCTTCTGGAGGAGGTGTTCGACCTGTGCGCGGAGATCGTCGACGGGGCGCCGAACCCGTTGCGGCGGGAGATCGTCGTCCGCCACGCCGAGGTGCTGGCCCGCCAGGGGCACGTCAACGACGCGCTGGCCATGCTGCAGGTGCACCCGGAGCTGGCTGCGTCGGACCCGCGGGTGCAGGCGGCGCTGACGGTGCTGCGCGCGCGCATCGGCGACGGCACCACGCTGGCGGCGTCGTTCGAGAGCGATGGCGAGCGCGAGACCGGTGGCGCCATCGCCCGGGCGCAGGCGTTCTTGCGCGCGGCCGCCATCGCCGACGGCGTCCTTGCGCAGGGCGAGCGGGCCGAGGCCCTGATGCGCCAGGCGCTGGCGGTGGCCCCCGCCTACCGTCCGGCGGTCGAGGCCCTCGCGCAAAAACTTCGGGCGGGCGGTCGCGGTGCCGAGCTGGCCAGCGTCTTCGAGGCCGAGCTGGCCAGCGCGACGCCGGCCTCCGGCGATCGAGAGCGGCGCCGGGCCTTGCTGGAATCGCTGGTCGTGTTGTGCCGCGACGAGCTCCGCGATCCGGCGCGGGCCCGGGTCCACCAGCGGCAGCTGGTGGCGCTGGCCAGCCAGGAGACCCAGCAGGGTTCCCAGGGTTCAATCGATGGGCCGGCCCGCTTGCGGGCGCTGGCGCGGCTTTTCGATCTGGACCTGTTGGTGGCGGCGCGCAACGCCGGCGGCGCGTCTGCTGCCGATGGGGCGGCGGACACCAGCGACGCCGTGGCGACGTTGCTGGCGCTGGGCGAGGCCGCCGGCGACGATACGCTGGCGGCGGCGCTGCGCGGTGAGGCGGCCCGCCTGGTCGCCGCGCACGCGCACAGCGACGACGACCGGCGCCAGGCGCGCGACCTGTTTCGCCAGGCCATCCAGGACGACCCGACCGATCTGTCGGCGGCGGGACTGGAAGCGTTGCTGGCCGATCCGGTTTTCCCCGCCGAGGATCGCATCCAGGCCCGCGCCGATGCGCTGGCTGCCGAGCTGGCGACGGCGGAGAGGCGGGCGGACGGTGGCGCCGTGGCGCGGGCCATTCGCTTTCGTCTGGCCGGTGTGCTGACGGCGGCGGGGCGCGGCGAAGAGGCGCTGACGGTGCTGCAGCCGCTGCGCGCCGGCGGCGATCGATTCGCGCGCGCCTATTGTCTGGACGTCGCCCGCGCCGCCGGGCGGGCGGATTGGGAGGCGCGCCTCCTGTCTGAACCGCCGCCGGAGGGCGAGCGATCGCCGGACGAGGCGCTGGCCCTGGCCGAGGCCCTGGAACGCCAGGGAGACGAGCCGGCGGCGGCCGGGCGTTTTCGCGAGGCGCTGGCGACGTCGCCGACGCTGGACGCGGCGCTGGGGGCTTTGCGCTGTGCGGCCGCTGTCGCGGATGCGCCGATCGCCGATCTGGTCAGCGCCTTCCAGGCGGTGGCGGCGCTGTCCGGCGACATGCCGTCGCTGGCGGCCGCCCTGCGACGCGAGGGTGACTTTCTGGCCATCGCCGCCGGCGAAGCGACGGGACACCTGAGCGCCTCTGTCCGCCCCGGTGGCGCCGGCGCCGCGGCGCCGACCGACGCCGTCGACGAAGCGCTGTGGTCATGGATGGTGGCGGTGCGAGCCAACGATGCCGGAGCGGTGGGGCGAGCGCTGCTGGCGCTGGTGCGCGCGGCCGACGATCGCTCTGGCGTGCTGTTGCCGCTGCTGTCGCGGGCGGCGGCGCGCGCCCGCATGGGGCAACCAGAAGACGCGCAGTGGGTGCAGGCGCTGGCCTGGCGCGAGTCTCCCGATGCGCCCGTCCTGCAGCAGGGACTGACCGACCTGCCGGTGCCGCCGCCCCCGGCCCCCGAGCTGGTGGGGCTTTCGGCGGCGCGGGCGGCCCGGGCCGCGGCGGCGGGCGGGGCCCTGGGGATGGCCCTGGACATCGAGCGCGCCTTCGACGCCGAGATGGGGGGGCGCCTGGGCGAGGCGCTGGAAGGTTTCGGTCGGGTGCTGTCCCACGACGCCGAATGCGTCGAAGCGATCGAAGGGGTGCGTCGCATCGCCCAGACCGCGGGCGATGCGCTGGGGCAGGCCCGGGCGTTGGCCCGCCTGGCCACGTTGGCCAAAGGGCCGCGCTCGGTCGGGCTATTCGCCGAGAGCGCGCGCCAGTTCGAGCAGGCCGGCCAGCCAGCGCAGGCCATCACCCTTTGCTGGCGCGTCCTGGAAGAGCGCCCCGACGACCAGGAGGCGACGACCCGCTTGACGGCGCTGCTGACCGCCAAGCTGGACGCCCCCGAACGCGCCGCCGATTACGAGCGGTTGCTGGCCCATCGACTGTCCTTACTGCCGGCCGAACACGCCGATCGGGTGCCGCTGCTGCTGGATCGGGCCGGCCACCGCCTGCACCGGCGCGAGGACCGAAGCGGGGCCATCGCAGACTTCAAGCGAATCTTGAAGATCGTGCCCTATCATGAAGAGGCGCTTGCCGAGCTGTCGGCGCTGGCCGTCGCCGAACCGTCACCGCGCGATGCCGCCCGCCTGCTGGAGCGATACGTGGCCGTGGCCCGCGACGCCGAGCTGGCCGCCCAGGCCCGCCTGGAGCTGGCGGCGTCGTACGAGACGTTGCAGGACGCCGGGCGCGCCGTGGAGATCCTGGAGCACGCCGCCGCCTTGACGCCGGCCGATCCGCGGCCGCGCGAACGGCTGGTCGATCTGTTGCTGCGGGTCAGCGATTGGCGCGGGGCCCTGGGCGCGCTGCGAGCCTGGGACCAGGCCACCACCGATCCGCAGGCCAAGGCCCAGCTGTACCTGCGCATCGGCGCGCTGCTGCGTGACCAGGCGCTGGATCAGAGCGGCGCCGCCCAGTCGTTTCGCCTGGCCGCCGATCTCGATCCGCTGGGCGACGGGGCGCGGGCCCTGGTGGCGCTGTACGAATCGCTGGGCGATGCACCGGGGCGGGCGCGGGCCATCGCCCGCGAGATCGCAGAGCTGCGGCAGGCGCTGGCCGCCGACCCGCTGGACGTCGCGCGCCTGCATCGCCTCAAAGAATTTCTCGTTCGCGAAGCGGTGGCCAGCGCGCCGGCGTTTTCGCCCGGCTCGCCCTCCATGCCGGCGACGTCGTCGTCGACGTCGGCGGGTCCGCCCAGCACCAGCGAGGCGGTGGCGCCGGTGGCTCAGGTGCTGGCGCTGCTGGGCGAGGGGGCAGAGCCGGCGGATGCGCCGCAGGCGCGTCGGCGTCTGGGGGCGGGGCTGTCGGCCACCGCCTTCTGGGACCGGCTGGCGCTGCCGCAGACGTCAGGTTTTCTCTCGGAGATCTGGGCGTTGATCGCCGCTGCCGTCGCCGAGCTGCACCACCTGGACACGCCGGCTATCAGCCTTCTGGGCCTGTCGCGACAGAACCGGGTGGCGCCCGGCAGTGAACCGCGTCTGGGCTGGGTCGAGGCGGCGGCGGTGGCGCTGGGTGTGGAAGGGCTGACCTGCTATGCGTCGCCGCAGCCGCTGGGAGAGCAGGGGGATGCCGGCGTGGTGGCGCTGGAGCTGCCCGATCCGGTCTTGGTTTTCGATCGGGCGGCCCTGGCCGGTGGGGCCGGCGCCCGCTTTCGATTCGGTCGCGCCCTTGGTTTGCTGCGCCAGCGGGCCACGGTGTTGGATCGCCTGGGAGGCGGCGGCGAGACCGACGATCTTCGCCACCTCTTTCTCGCCGCCGGGGCCATCGCCGGCGGGTCTCGCAGCGACGATCCGGGCGCCGCGGCGCCAGCCGCCATCGTGAAAGCGCTGGGTAAGGTCTTGTCGCGCAAGGATCGGAAAATGCTGACGCTGCAGGCGTCGCGCTTTGCCTTCGAGGCCAGCGACGTCGAAGCCTGGCGGCGGGGCATGCTGGGCACCGCCGATCGGTTGGGGCTGGTGATCAGCGGCGATGTCGCGGCCGCCGCGCGGGTGGCGGCCAACGCGCACGGTGTCCTGGTGGGGGCGAACGAACTGCGGGCCAGCCCGTCGGCCATGGAGCTGTTGCGGTTCGCCCTGGACGTGGCCTACCTGGAGCTTCGGGTCGAAGCGGGCGGGGTGGCAGGCTGATCATGAGCGACGCCGAAAAGCCCAAAGGTCCCGTGCCGCCCTTTCCCGTCGACGAGAGCGAATGGGCATCAGAGCTGGCGGCCTGGGACGCCCAGCTTCCCATCACCACCGAGGGGGCCACGCCCAGCGAAGAGAACCCGTTCGTGGAGACGCCCACCACCATCGTGGCCACCGAGTCGCAGCTGGCGGCGGCGGTCGCCGAAGACTTTGCGCAGGGGCCACCCTCCGGCATTTACGAATCGATCGT
>JAXDMH010000305.1:0-6495 GCA_034666225.1 Myxococcales bacterium | reverse complement strand
ACGTCGTGGGCGGCGTCTCTGTTGGGAGCCTCAGAGCCGCCGCAGCCAAAGGCGACCAGGGCGGCAATGAACGCGAAAGCAAACAGGGGCGAGAGACGCGGCACAGTCAAACGCATGGTTAATTCCTCTGTTTTGGGGCTCTGATTCGCGGGGTGGCGTGAACGTGGCGCCATCGATTCGTTCTGTCAATGCCCGAATCTCGATCGGCGGGTGTCAGAAGCTCACCACTGCGACAAAGACCGCACAGCCAAAAACGGCTTCAAACCCGTCAAAACGGTGTTTCACCGCACAACGCGCACTGGCCTCGCTCTTGCGATGAAGGCGCGCATGTCCATCACGCCTCTCGCCCTCACTTTGCTGCTGGCCGCCCGTGTGTCGTCACCTTTCAATGACAAGGAAGAATTGTCGGACGTCGATTTGGTAACCAGCGGCACCTCGGCGCCAATGGATGAACAACGTTTCAGTCTGACGCGCGCCGCGTGGGAACTGGGCGGCCTGATGGCCATCGGCGGCGTCTGGTACGAGACCGAGATCGAGCTGAACCGCCGCGATTTTGATTTCGAAACTTCTTGGTCGGGCCAGTGGCAGCGCCTGGCCACGCCCCGTGGCTACCGTTTTGACGACAACGATCGCAGCGTCAACGTGACGCACGCCTTCGTGGGGCGGACCTACCATGCGCTGGCGCGGGCCAATCACGCCACGATGTTGCAGGCGTTTCTGTTCGATCTCACGGCGTCGTCGCTGTGGGAATCGACCATCGAGCACCAGGAGGTGTTCAGCCTCAACGACACCGTGGTCACGGCGGTGGGCGGCGTGTCCCTGGGCGAATCATTCTTTCAGCTGGGAGAATTTTTTGCGCGCAGCCGACCGACCTGGTTCAACCGGGCGGCCATGGCGGTGATGTCGCCGGGGCGCGCCCTGGCCCTGCTTTCGGGCGATCTGCCGCCGGGGCGCGCGTCGTCGACCGATCGGCACGGTTTGGCGGCAGATGGTTATCACCGGTTCGTGCTGTCGGGCGGCAGCGCGTTCGGCGCGCCGTCGCTGACGGGTGCCCAGACGGAGGCAGCGGCCGGCGCGGGCAGTGGACCGTCGCTGGCTGCCACGCTGGACCTGGAGCTCATCAACCTGCGCGCCTACGGGCACGAAGGCCAGGCCCATGACACGCTGGCGGGCGGCGAGGCCACGCGCTTGCAAGGATCGGTTTCGGGTACCGTCGATCACATCGACGCGCTGGCGGTGTCGGCGCGGACGTCGCTGTTCGGTCGCTACACGCAGGACGTGACCGGCGATGGCGAGGCCGACCATCGCCACGGCGCCGGCGTGCTGGTGGCGGCGGGCTCGGCTTTTGATCTGTCGCTGACCGATCGCGATCGGCAAAGCGATTTCCTGACGGCGATTCACACCATCGGGCCGACCGTGGATGCCCTTCTGTTGCAGGGACCGCTGACGTTTCGGTTGGCGGCGGATCTTTATGGCGACTTCGCGATGGTGCGGCCGTTCGCGCTGGATCCGCTGGCCCCGGTGTTGCCGGCGGCGGGCGAGACCAAATCGGTGCTGCAGGAGCACCAGTACTATTACGCCTGGGGATTGACGGCGGCGGCCCGTGCCGAGGCGCGGTTCGCGGGCGCGCGGGCCGGCGTGGGCCTGGAGTGGAACGAATACGATTCGATCCAGGGGCTGGATCGCCACCAGGACGCCTTTGTGGACGCGTCGGGGATCAGTCGGGCCGGCGTGGCGGACGATTTTGCGCTGACCGATCAGCGATTGAAGATGCGCCTTTACTCGGAGATCCCCACACCCCTGCCCGACGTGCACGTGGGGTTGTCGCTGGACCTGCAGCGGCGCAGCGGCGAGATGAAGGATCTGGCGCGTTCCGAGGACGAAGCGCGCGCGGCGGTGCTGCTGTCGTACGCGATGTGATCAGTCCGCGGGACGCGGTCAGCGGGCGGCGGCGACCCAGCGGGCCACGAACACGTTGGTGTCGTGCTGGCCGGCCGGGGTGGCGCGATTCGACGAAAACGCCAGCCAGGTTCCATCCGGGGAAAACAGGGGGAAGCCGTCGAAGCCAGGCGCCCAGGTGACGCGGGTCAGGCCGGTCCCGTCGGTGCGGATGGTCCACAGATCGAATTCGCGGCCGCGCGGATCGCCATGGTTCGACGAGAAGATGACGAAGTCCTGGGTGGGGTGAAACGACGGCGCGAACGACGCCGCTGCCAGATTGGTCAGCTGAATTGGGTGGCGGCCGTCGGCGTCGGCGATCCACAGCTCCAGCTTTGACGGTTTCACCAGACCCTGGGCCAGCAGGGCGCGGTAGGTGTCCAGCTCGGGGCCGGGGTGGGGGCGGCTGGCGCGCCAGACGATCTTGGTGCAGTCGCGGTTGAAGAAGGCGCCGCCGTCATAGCCCGGCTGATCGGTCAGCTGACGGACGTTCCCACCGTCGGCGTCCATGCGGAACAGATCGATGTCGCCGTTGCGCGTGGAGGTAAAGACGATCGAACCGTCGCGGCCGCAGACCGTTCCTTCGGCGTCGTAACCTTTTTCGCTGGTCAGGCGCCGGAGCTGCGAGCCGTCGGGCGCCACACGAAAGATGTCGTACGAATCGTAAAGCGCCCAGACGTACCCGTGAGTCATGTCGGGGCGGGGCGGGCAGGCGTCGCCCGCCAGATGGGTCGACGCATAGATGAGGTCGCCCGACGGCAAGAAATGCGCGCAGGTGGTGGCGCCCTGGCCCGATGAAATGGCCAGCGGGGTGGGGCGCGGCTCGGCGACCGACATGCGATAGATGCGGTCGCAGTTCTGGCCGGGGCCGCGCGCCTGGAAGGAGAGCTGGCGGCCGTCGAAGGACCAGTAGGCCTCGGCATTTTCGCCGCCGAAGGTCAGCTGGCGCAGGTCGGCCAGAAACGCCGTCTCACCGGCGAACAGCGCAGCGCCGGGCGGCGCCGCGGCGGTCGCTTCGGGCGGGCGCGGGGAGGGAGCGGCCGCGCACGCGCAGGCCGATGTTTCGAGGCAGGTGGCGAGGCAGGCGGCGGCCAGCAGACGCCTCGAGGAGCGCATCGACAGCCGCATCGATATTGGTATCGACATGCGGCGACTGTAGCGCAGGATGGCTGCGCCTCAGGTCCGTCTCACGTGCCGTAGCGTTCAGTCCGGATGGTCGGGGCGGTGATGCCCGCTTCCAACGCGGCGTCGGCGGCCGTGTTGACGAAGGCGTTCGAGCCGCAGACGAAGACCTGTGCGGGCGGCTCGCCCAGGCGCGCGATCACCTCACGCACCATCGCGCCGTCGACGCGGCGGCCGTAGTCGCCCGCTCGTTGCGGCGGCGCCCGGGTCAGCGCCAGCACGCCGTGAAAACCGTCGTGGCGGGCGTCCAGGGCGGCCAGCTCGTCGCGGAAGATCACGTCGTCCCAGGTGCGCGCCGAGAGAATCAGCGCCATCGGCACGGCGGCGCCACGGGCCGCGCGATGGCGGATCATTGACATCAGCGGCACCACGCCCGACCCGCCGCCCAGCAGCAGCGTCGGGCCGTCGTCCTCCACCGACCAGACAAAGTGGCCGCCGATCGGTCCCCGCAGCTCGATGGTGTCGCCCACGATCGCCACGTCGTGAAAGAAGGGCGAGACCTCGCCGTCGTCCAGACGTTCGACGGTCAGGGCGATGGTGGCGGCGGCGTCGGGCGCCGACGCGATCGAATAGCTGCGCTGGGCCTGGTAACCGTCGGGCGCGGTCAGGCGCACGTCGACGTGCTGGCCGGCGCGAAATGAAAACGGCCGCGCCGGCGTCAGGACGAACGTCTTGACCCGCGCCGTCTCTGTCTTGATGGCGACGATGGTGGCCGGCTGCCACAGCAGGCGCGCCGGGGCGACCGGCGGATCAGTCACCGGAGAAACGCTGCTCGCGCCAGGGATCGCCGTAGATGTGGTAACCGCGCAGCTCCCAGAATCCCGGTTCGTCGCGCGTCGTGAACTGCAGCCCGCTGACCCATTTCGCCGATTTCCAGAAGTAAAGGTGCGGCACCAAGAGGCGCGCCGGCCCGCCATGATCGGCGGGGATGGGCTGGCCTTCATAGCGCAGGGCGATCATGGCCCGGCCACCCAGAAGATCGGCGACAGGGACGTTCGTCGAGTAGCCGTCGTGGGTGTGGGCCAGGATGTAAGGCGTCGGTGGCGTCCCCAGGCCGGCCGCGGCCAGCAGGTCGTCGATCGATACGCCCTGCCAGTTCGTGTCCAGCTTTGACCACTTGGTCACGCAGTGGATGTCGCAGCGAAGGGTGGTCTGCGGCAGCGCGTTCATCTGCTCCCACGACCATTGCGCCACCGGCCGCGGTCCGGTCTTCACGGTGAAGGACCAGCGCGGCAGCTCCAGATGCGGCGTCGGCCCCGCGGATAAAACCGGGAAGTCCCGGGTCAAGGTCTGTCCCGGTGGCAGGCGTTTGCTGATGTCCTCAGGGGCGTCGGCGTCGGGCGGGCGCCGTTTTCCCGTGAAGCCGCGTGTCGCCATCGCCTCGTCCCTCCTTGGGCGCCTGACGCTAGCAGCCTCCGGGCAGGGTGGCCATATGGCAACTGATGCTTAGTTTTCGGGTTGGGGGTGACGTGAAGCGCCGACGGCGCCTTGTGCCGATCACATTTGCGATGTCAGTCGTTGGTATCAGCTTCGCGGGTCTCAGCTGCGCGCACGACGAGTTTTCTACCGGCACGTGGGTCCATGACCTGCGCGTCGAAGGGAACAAGGCGTTCTCGGACGGCGACCTCACGGAAAAACTGGCGACGCAGAAGACCGGATGGTGGCCCTTCGCCGGCAAGAAGTGGTTCGACCAGGCGGCCTTCGACCTCGATCTCAAGCGCGTGGCCGCGTTTTATTCCGACCGCGGCTATTTCGACGCCCGCGTGATCGGCCATGAGGTGAAACCGGCGGCTGGCAAGCGCGACGCCGTCGACGTGGTGATCACCGTGCAGGAAAATTCGGCGACGCAGGTCGCGGCCGTGCGCATGCAGGGCTTCCCCTCGGCCGAGGAGGAGCGCGCCCGCAAAGACGCCGCCTGGTGGAACATGCAGCCGGGCAAGCGGTTTGACTATGACGCCTATGGATCGTTGAAACAGTCGCTGAACGATCGTCTGAAGCAGGGAGGCTATGCCTATGGCGACGTCGTGGGCACGGTCAGCGTCGATCGCGACAAGCACGTCGCCGACCTCTCTTTCGACAGTCACCCGGGGCCCAAGGTGCGCTTCGGGAAGACGACGATCGAAGGCAACGGCGGCATTCCGGCGTGGAAGCTGCTTCGCCGGATCACCTGGAAAGAGGGCGACGCCTACAACCCGGACGATCTGGCCACCACGCAAGGTCGTCTTTACAACCTGGGTGTTTTCTCGTCGGTGCGCACCGATCTGCCGCCCGTGCCCACTGACGTGGCCGACGTGGTCGTGCACGTGCAGCCGGGCCCCTTGCGCGAGCTGCGCCTGGGCGCGGGCGTGGGCGCCGATCGAGCCCGCGACGAGGTGCGCCTGCGCGCCGAGTGGACGTTCAGCAACTTCCTGGGCGGGCTGCGCCGGCTGCGCCTGCGGTCGCTGCCGGCCTTCGTGGTGATTCCATCCATCACCGACGTCCAGCGCAGCGGCCTGGCCGCCGAGAACGATGTCGAGCTGACCCAGCCCGATGCCTTTGCCACCAGCGTGACGCTGCACGCGCTGGCCGGTTACGACCTGGGCATCGCCGAGGGTTATCAGTTCTATGGTCCGCGCGCCCAGCTGGGCGGCGATCGCCCGTTCCTTCGCAACCGCTTGCTGGTCGGGGCGTCGTGGAATCTGCAGTACCTCGACTTCTTCAACGTCGACGAGGACGTGTTCGGCGGTGCCAGCGAGAGGTTCTTCGGCTTCAAGAATCCCTATCGGCTGGCTTATGTCGAAGAATTCGCCCAGCTGGATCTGCGCAACCGGCCGCTGGATCCGACGCTGGGCACCTATCTGTCCCTGCACGTCGAGGAGGGCGATCCGGCGGTGGGCGGCGACTTTCACTACGTCAAGGTCAGCCCCGAGGCGCGCGGGTACGTCCCGCTGGGCCACCGGGTGGCGCTGGCGGGGCGCGCCCTGCTGGGCTGGATCAAGACCTACGGCGGCGAGGAGAGCCCCATCACCCGTCGCTATCGCTTCGGCGGTCCGGCCAACCACCGTGGTTTTGGTTTCGGGCGCTTGTCGCCTCAGGCGCCGGACGCGCAGGGACGTTTGATCCCGTACGGCGGCGACGGTGCGCTGTTGTTTTCCGGCGAGGTGCGCATCGAGGCCACCAAGATCGGCGGCGCCTGGCTGGCGCTGATCCCGTTCGTCGACGCCGGCGACGTCACCACCACGTTCGGCGCGCTGGACGTGCGGCGACTGCACGTCGCTCCGGGCCTGGACGCCGCGTACACCACGCCCATCGGCATTGTGCGGGCCGGGGCGGCGGTCCGGGTCAATCGCATGGGTGGCAGCAATCCCGATCCCAGTGATCGGTTCGCGTATCACA
>JAXDMH010000304.1:0-3787 GCA_034666225.1 Myxococcales bacterium | reverse complement strand
TGGTCAGTCGGCGTGGCGGGCATGGGGACCAGCAGCGGCCACGATGGGCCGGCGGATGAACTGTTCGACGGTGGCGGCAAAGGTGCGGGTGTCGATCGGTTTGCTGAGATAACCCTGAAACCCGCTGCCCAGCAGGCGTTCGCGATCGCCCGGCATGGCCAGCGACGTCACCGCCACGATGGGCAGGCCCCGCAGGTGCGCGTTGCGCCGCACCTCGCGGATGACCGCCTCCGCGCCACCGCCGGGGATGTTCACGTCCAGCAGCAGCAGATCGATGCGGCCGGCGGCCAACATTTGCGTCGCTTCGTCAACGTTGGCAGCGTCCAGCACGACATGACCGCGCAGCTCGAGGATGTCGTGAAGCAGCTCGCGATTGGGCGGGTTGTCCTCGACGATCAAGATCCGGGCGCGCACTGTGGCTGGCACCCCGGGTTGATCTCTGTCGTCGTTGCGGAGCATGGCGGCGTGGCGCGCACGTGGTGCGCACACCCTCACAGCTTCGACAGTTCCCCGGTACGGCTTGAATGCCTCCTTTCCGCTCTATCTCCTTTCCGCTCTATCTCCTTTCCGCTCTATCTATTGAAGCGCCACAATGCGGCACTCACCCGATACTCTGCAGCATCTGCCCCGAGCGAGCCGACGTAGCGTGGGGGGGTGGCGCGGAGCGAGGGGCCCCCAGCGGGCCGTTTCGTCGGGGCCGTTGTTCCTCTGCGCTTCGGATACACGGGTCGCGATCTCTAGAATCTCGAACGCGGCCCCGGCGAAACGGCCCGCTGGGGAAGCGGTCACGCAGCGACAGGACCCGCCCACGCGGAGGCGGCGGACGTCTCAAGAACAATCCGGCTGATTCTACTTAGCGACTACTTAGCGACTACTTAGCGACCGCAGCAGCCACCGCCGAAGCGGCGTGCCCCGCACCCTCCATGAAGGCGCCCGGGAACAGGCCCAGGAAGACCACCGCCACCGCCGTCAACAGCAGCGCCACCCGCGTCGACGCCGAATCGGTCGGTGCCAGCGGGCGCAGGGCGTCGCGGAAGTACATCGCCACCACGATGCGCAGGTAATAGTAGATGCTGATGACGCTGTTGAGGACGCCCACCACCACCAGCCAGTACAGCTGCGGGTTCTCCATGGCAGAACGGAACAGATAAAACTTGGCGAAGAATCCGCCCGTGGGGGGAACGCCACCCAGCGACAGCAGGAACAGCGTCATGGCCAGCGCCACCGCCGGCCGCGCCGCGCCCAGGCCGGCCCAGTCGTCGATGAACAGCCGCTCGTCCTGACGGTTGCCAATCCACGCCACCACGCCGAACACGCCCAGCGTCGTGAACGTGTAGGCCATCAAATAAAACAGCACCGCCGACTTGGCGCCTTCCGCTCCCAGGCCCACCGCGATGACGCCGATCAAGATATAGCCGGCGTGTGAGATCGACGAGTAGGCGAGCAGTCGCTTGATGTTCTCCTGACGGATGGCGGCCAGGTTCCCCAGCGTCATGGTCAGCGCCGCCAGCACCGACAGGATCGACGCCCAGCCGGTGAAGTCGAAGACCAGCAGCGGGTTGGAAAACGCAGTGTCCAGCAACCGCACGATCCCGCCGAAGGCCGCCGCCTTCACACCAGCCGCCATGAACCCGGTCACCGGCGTCGGCGCGCCCTCGTACGCATCGGGCGCCCACATGTGAAACGGCACCGCCGCCACCTTGAACGCCAAAGCGATCAGGATGAAGTACTCACCGATGAAGAAGACGGGGCTCTTGGCCGCCTCGGGCACCTTGGCGGCGATCCCGGGGAAGCTCAGCTCGCCGCCCGTGGTGCCGTACACCAGGGCCATCCCGTAAACCAGAAACCCGGTGGCGAAGGCGCCCATCAGGAAATACTTGATGGCCCCCTCGATGCTGCGCAGGCTGCGCCGCCAGCATCCGGTCAAGACATACGCCGCCAGCGACATGGTCTCGATGCCGATCAGCAGCGACACCATGTGGTTGGCGTGAACGACCATCATCATGCCGGCGCCGCCGAACAGCACCAGGGCATAGAACTCGCCGAACTCGAAGCCCTGCTCGCGCAGATACGCCGGCGCGAACAGCAGCGTCAGGATCGACGCGACGAGGAAGGCGCCGTCCAGGTACAGCGCCATCCGGTCGACGATCAGCATCCCCTGAAAATGCGTCTGCGCCGTGGTGGCGTCGCCCCACTGCGCGGCCAGCGCCGCCCCCGACGCCACGCAACCGGCCACGCCCAGCCAGGCGAGGCCACTGCGGCTCTTGCCGCGCATGAACGTCTCCGCCAGGATGATCACGCAGCCCATCCCGATCAGGATCAGCATGGGCAGATAGGCCAGAATCTGCGCGCTGTCGAAGATCATTGGTTTGCTCCGCGCGCGGGTGTGGGAGCAGCCGACGGCGCGGGCGCTGCGCCAGCCGCACCCGCCGGCGCCGGCGCCGGCGCCAGCAACGGCGGGAAGATGTGCGGCGGGGCGTCCGGGTTCTTGCGCGCATCACCCAGCCGCTGCCCATAAAGGCTCAGATACGCCTGCACCGATTTCTCCGAGCGATCGAGGATCGGCTTTGGCCAGATCCCCATCACCAGCGCGGCGACGATGACGATGCCAAAGACCCAGGTCTCGCGCCCGCTGATGTCGCGCATGTGCGACGAACGGTTCTCCGGCTTGTCCAGCGGTCCAAACATCAGCTTCTGATACATGGTCAGCAAGTACATCGCCGCCAGGATCACCGCCGACGCCGAGATGGCCGTCATCAGCTTGGCTGCCGGGAACAGCTCGGGCAGCCCCGACGCGGCCCAGGTCTTGTCCGCCGTGAAGACGCCGATCAGGATCAGGAACTCGCCGACGAAGCCGCACAACCCCGGCAAGCCGACCGAGGCCAGCACGATCACCAGGAAGCAGGCGGCGAACACCGGCATCTTGGCCCACAGCCCGCCGAAATCAGCCAGCTTGCGCGAATGGCGGCGGTCATAGAGAAGCCCGACGCCCAGGAACAATCCGCCGGTCGAGATCCCGTGCGCCAGCATCTGATAGATGGCCCCCTGGGTGCCCGCCACCGACAGCGTCATCAGGCCCAGCACCACGAATCCCAGGTGCGAGACCGACGAATAGGCCACCAGCTTTTTGGCGTCGTCCTGCACGTAGGCCATCAGCGCGCCGTAGACGATCCCGATGACCGCCAGGATCGCCACCAGCGGCGCCGCGTCGGCCGCTGCCAGCGGAAACATCGGCAGCGCAAACCGCAGCAGGCCGTACGTCCCGAACTTCAGCATGACGCCGGCCAGGATCACCGAGCCGCCCGTGGGCGCCTCGACGTGCGCGTCGGGCAACCAGGTGTGCAGCGGGAACATCGGCACCTTGATGGCGAAGGCCAGACCGAACGCCGCAAAGCAAAGCATCTGCGGCCCGTACGGCAGCGTCAGGTGCGACAGCGCCGTGTAATCAAAGCTGAAGCCCCCCGTCGCCGCCCGGTACTGGGCATACAGGTACAGGATGGCCACCAGCATCAGCAGCGAGCCGATCAGCGTGTAGATGACGAACTTGATCGACGCGTACAGGCGCCGTTCGCCGCCCCAGATCCCGATGATGAAGTACATCGGGATCAGCATCAGCTCCCAGAACACGTAAAAGACGAACAGATCCAGCGCCAGGAAGGCGCCGATCATCCCCGCCTCCAGCACCAGCATGGCCACCGTGAATTCGCGCACGCGGATGTTGCGAATGCCGATGGCCTGCGGCGACAGCAGCGTCACCGGCATCAGGAACGTCGTCAGCAGCACCAGC
>JAXDMH010000303.1:0-12005 GCA_034666225.1 Myxococcales bacterium | reverse complement strand
TCCAGGTTCACGACGCCGGCCTCGTCCGAGAGAACGCCACCGGCTATCTGCATCGCGCGCTGGGCGGCTCCGCGACCGACTGGCTGCAGTCGTTGATCCGGCGCCAGTCGATCACCGTCGTTCACCTGCACACCTTTGCCTCGCAGGTCCTCGGCACCCGCGCCGCCCGCGCCGAGGGACTGCCCGTGCTGCGCACCGAACATTCGACGCGGGTCTATCGCAACCACGCCTGCTGGCCGTTTTCGCGCTGGTCGCTGCGCCGGGTGGACGCCGCGGTCGCGGTCAGCTCTTACGTGCGGCGCGTGGCGCTGGCCCGCGCGCCCTGGGCGGCCGCGAAGATGACGGTGATCCCCAACGGCGTGGCATCGCTGTATCCACCGAACAGTGTCGGCGTTGTTGACAGTGCCGGTACCGCCGGGCCATTTCGTTTCGTCACCGTCGGTCGCCTGGAACCACGCAAGGGACTGACCTTGGCCCTGGCCGCGCTGGCCCGCGTGCGCGCCGCCGGCGTCGACGCCGTCCTGGACATCGTCGGCGACGGCCAGGACCGCGAGGCGCTGGCCGCCGAAACCCAGCGCCTCGGTCTTTCCCATGCCGTCACCTTCCACGGCTTTCAATCCGATCCGTCGCCGCTGGTGGCCCGCGCCGACGCCGCCCTGTCCAGCGCCAAGGAAGAAGCGCTGGGCCTGGCCCTGCTGGAAGCGATGGCCGCCGCCCGCCCGGTGGTGGCCGTCCCCATCGGCGGCATTCCCGAACTGGTCATCGACGGTCAAACCGGCTGGCTGGCCGCCAACCGATCGGTGGAAGCGCTGGCCGCCGCGATGATTGACGCCGCGTCGGATCGCGCCCGCGCCCGCTACCGCGGCCAGCAAGCACGCGCCTTCGTCACCCAGCGCTACACGCGCACCGCGATGCTGGCCCAGTATCAGTCGGTCTACGAACGACTGACGGAAGAGTCGAGAGCCGTCTCGGTCTAGTGCTGCGCTGGTCTGGTCCCCGCCGATTGGACGGCGTCGCCGCGATCGTCGAAGCTGAGGGCGATGTCCGACAAGTTCCGCGCCTTCGTCGTTCGCCAGCCTCATCAAGCGCTGGGGCGATCGGTCCTGGCCATCGCGGCGGGCGTGCTGGTGGCGCTGCTGCTGCCAGTTCGGGCTGGCTACGTGGTTCGGCTGCTGCTGGGCTGGGACACCACCGCCGCGGTGATGTCCGGGCTTGCCTGGTGGCTGATCACCCGGGCCGGTGTGCAGGAGACCCGACACCGCGCCGCCGACGATGATCCCGGACGCACCGCCGTCTGGGCGCTGGTGCTGCTGGCCAGCGCGATCAGTCTGTTCGCCACCAGCGTCGCCCTGCGCCAGGCGCGGACACTGGCGCCCGAGGCGCGCGAGCTGTTCGTCGTGCTGTGCCTTCTGGCGGTGATCTCGGCGTGGACCCTCACGCACACCGTCTACACATTGCGCTATGCCCACCTTTATTACCGTGACGGTCGCCAGGGTGAGGGGGGCCTGACGTTTCCAGCGGCCGACAAGGAGACGCCGCCCACGTACCTGGACTTCGCCTACTTCGCCTTCACCATCGGGATGTGTTTTCAGGTCTCCGACGTGACCATCTGCAGCCGGCAAATCCGGCGGGCGGCGCTGGCCCACGCGATGCTGTCCTTCGCGTACAACACGGTGATCCTGGCGGTGGCGCTGAACTTGATCGTTGGCCTTTTCGGCTGACTGGAAATCCGCGTAACTCGCCCGGGCGTGCGGAATAGGCTGACAGATACCCACATGCCGTGCTACTGCTGTTGAACAGGATTCAATTGCAGCGAAACGGCGGCCGACGGGCGCCGCGCTGCCCAGCACGGAAGGGGAAATGTCATGAAGTCTTTGACAACGATCTCGTGGGCGGCCCGGGTTGGTCTCGCTGTCTGCACCGCTGCCGCCGCTGTGGCGCCGGGGTGCGCCGCGGACATCGTCGACGACGAATCCACCGAGAACGCGACGGCGGCGCTGGGCAGCTTCAGCGTGCTGACCCGCAACTATGACAACCAGCGCACCGGCGCCAATCTCAACGAGGGCATCCTCAAGCCGTCCAACGTCACCCCCGCGCAGTTCGGAAAGATCTTTCAGGTGTCGGTGGACGACCAGGTCTATGCCGGCATCCTGTACGCGTCGGCGGTTCCCATGGGCGGAACCACCCACAACGTCTTTTACGTCGCCACGGTCAGCAACACGGTCTACGCCTTCGACGCCGACGCGGGGGGCGCTCCTCTGTGGCAGCGCAGTGATCTGAACGGCGTGGGCCGCCCGGCGCGCAACACCGATGTCGGCAGCGCCTGCGGCACTTACCGCGACTTCAGCGGCAACATCGGCATCATCGGGACGCCGGTCATCGACGCCGGGTCGATGACCATGTACGTCGTCACCCGCAGCGTCGAGGGTCGCCCGGTTTTCCGGCTGCGCGCCCTGAACATCGCCACCGGTCAGGATCGGGCGGGCAGCCCCAGGGAGATCACGTTCGACCCTGCGGTGACCCACGGTACCAATGGTGGCAACGTCGCGTTCGATCCGCAGCCGCACAACCAGCGCGCCGCCCTGGCGCTGTCCGGGGGCGTCGTCTACGTCGCCTTTGCCTCGTTCTGCGACACCGGGGCCTATCACGGTTGGGTCATGGGCTATGACACACAGTCGTTGGGTCAGGTCGGGGTGGTCAACGACACGCCCACCGGATCGCAGGCCGGCATCTGGATGGCGGGCGCCGCGCCCCTCTTTGATCCCGCCGGTAACCTCTATGTCAGCACCGGCAACGGCAGCTTCGACGACAAGGCCGGCAATTTCGGCGAGAGCCTGGTCAAGTACGCGCCGCGCAGCCTGGCCCGGCTGGACTTCTTCACCCCGTCCAACTTCGTCACCTTGAACGGAAACGATACCGACTTCGGTTCCGCCGGACCGATCTTCCTGCCCGGCACCGGCATGCTGGCCACCGGTGGCAAGGACGGAAGGATTTTCCTGATCAACAGCGGCAACCTGGGCCACATGGTTCCGGGTGACCAGAACATCCCCCAGTTCTTCCAGGCGGTCGACCTGATGGCTCGCCAAGGCGCCACGCACCACATCCACAACAGCCCGGTGGTCTGGAACAGCCCCCAGGGCCTGAACATGTACATCTGGGGAGAAAACGACTTTCTGCGTTCCTATCGCTTTGATTCAAACGCTCGCCGCTTCAACTTCCCCGCCGCCAGCGTGGGCTCCGTCCTGCCGCCACAGGGTATGCCGGGCGGCATGATGTCGATCTCGGCCAGTGGATCAGCGGCGGGGACCGGAATCCTCTGGGCGACGACGCCGCGGGGCGATCCCAACCAGGTGGTCGACGCCAACCAGAACGTGGTGCCGGGCATCCTGCGCGCCTTCAACGCCGAGACGCTGGCTCTGCTGTGGCAAAGCACGGCGCCCGCCGACGATTCGATGAACTTTTCCAAGGGCAGCCCGCCCACGGTGGCCAGCGGCAAGGTTTACCTCGCCTCGCTGTCGGGCATGGTCTCCGTCTATGGTCTCCGCACGGCGCCGGCGAACCTGAACCTGGCGCTGGGCAAGACCGCCACCGGCAGCGCCCCCTGCGGGCCCACGGAGTCGGCCGACAAGGCGTTCAACGGCAGCACATCGGGCGGTAACAGCGACAAATGGTGCTCGCTGACGGCCCCGCAGTTCCTGCAGGTCGACCTGGGATCGTCGATGTGCGTGAACCAGTTCGTCATCCGCCACGCCGGCGCCGGCGGCGAGGCGGCCGCCCTCGACACGCGCGACTTCAACATCCAGCTCAGCAACGACGGCACCAACTTCACCACGCCGGTCACGGTGACCGGCAGCGCCGCCGACGTCACCACCCACAACATCGCCACCACCAACGCGCGCTTCGTGCGCCTCAACATCGTGACGCCCTCGCAGAACGGCGATCCGGCGGCGCGTATCTACGAACTGGAGGTCTACGGCGCCACCAGCCCGCACGCCGCGCCCATCACCTTCGAGACCGAATCGCTGTCGGTGGCTGGCACGTCCGGCGATCTGCATCGCGTGGCCCAGGACACCGGCTACAGCGGCGGCGCCGGCACCATCCTGGAGGCCAACGCCGCCGGCGATTTCGTCACGTACAACGTGAACGTGCCGGAAGCCCGGACCTACGACGTGCGGGTGCGGGTCAAAAAGTTCGTCAACCGCGGCATCTGGCAACTGTCCGTCGACGGCACCCCGCGCGGACCCGCCACCGACTGCTGGACACCCGACGCCGTCTTCACCGAGGTCGACCTGGGCCCTGTCTCCTTCCCCAGCGCCGGCAACAAAGCCTTCCGCTTCGCCCTGACCGGCGCGAACGGCAGCAGCAGCGGACTGTGGACCGCGCTCGACTACATCAAGCTCATCCCGCAGTAAGTCGCTTCACGGACCCGAGGCGTGTTCGGTCGGTCAGCCGTGGTGCTTGAAGTACTGAACGGCCCGCTCGTGCGCCTGCGCCTGCGCCCGCGTCCTGAACGTGCCCAGATTGCGGCGCTGACCGGTCTTGGGGTCTGTCTTTCTGGAGTACAGGCGATAGCCACCTGATTGCAGCTTTCGGATCATCGGATCACCTCCCCTTCGCCGATAAATGTGGGAACGCCGTCCGCGTGATCAAGCGGCAGCCGTTGCGGCCGCTGTGCGAACGTGCCCAGCCTTCAGTTCAGCTTGGTGTCGTTGCGCGCCGCTTTGGGCGCGGTCTTGGACGTCGTTATTGCGTCGCGGGGCTGACGTCCCCAGATGGCGTCCCAGCCTCGGCGATATCCGTCGCTGGCCACCTGGGCCGGACCGTCGCCGGAGGGACGGCGCACCTCGGCCTCGCTCAGCTCGACCTTGACGTCGCACAGGAACGGAAAGTCGGCGCGCGGTTTCAGGCTGATGACCTCGCCGTCAATCGGCTTACCTTCTTGCAGCGGACGCAGCGTCCCCACTTCCACCGATTGGTCCTCGGCCCGCCGCCGCATGATCTGCAGGCCCTCTTGATCGGCGGTGCGGCCGACGATCACCGCCACGTCATCCAGCGGGCGGCGTCGGGGAACAGCTGTCGAGCGTCGAGCCATGATGACTGTCTGAAGTATGGCACACCGATCGCTATTGAACCGCAATGTTGAACCGCAATGTTGAACCGCAATGTTGAACCGCATTCCTTGTCAGGCGACGCGCGCCGCACAGAGTATGCTGCGGGCGGCAAGATGCGGCGGCGCTCGCGCGTAACAATGATGAGTCTTTTGCCGCTGCTGGCGGGCTGCGGCGGCGCGCGCCATGCAGTCCGCAGCGACGACGTTCCGGCGCCCCTGGATCCCGAGATGGTCCGGCTGTCCAACGTCCATGTCGACGTCCGCGGGCACTGGATCCCCGACGACGTCTTCGGCGGTTCCCTTTACGTCATCACCGCCGCTCCAACCCGGGCAGCGGCGTCGGCGAAGGCGCCGCCGCTTTTCCTGGTTCACGGCCTGGGCGAGGCAGGCGTGCGCGACTTTTATCCGATCATCGGCGCGCTGGCGCAGCGACGCCCGGTGGTGGCGTTCGACCTGCCCGGGTTCGGCCGCTCGGGGCGCGCCAATGCCCGCTATACGCCCGACCGGTACGCTGCCGTTCTGTCGCGAGTGATCGACCGGTACGCGCCGGACGGGCCCGTCGATGTGGTCGGGCATTCCATGGGCGGTGCCATCGCGCTTTTGCACGCGGCGGTTTATCCGCGACAGGTGCGGCGTCTGGTGCTGGTCGACGCCGCCGGCATCTTGCAGCGCGAGGCGCTGGTCGGGCACCACGTTCGGCGCGCCACCGATCCGACGGGGCTGTTCATGCCGGGGCTGGCCGCCTGGGCGCTGGGCGTGGCGGCTGCTGCCATTGACGAAACCCGCAAGCTGGATCCGGCGCCGGCGCTGATCATGGAGATCGGCCTGCTTCGCCAGCAGGTGCTGCGCGGTGATCCGGGCGCCATCGCCGCGCTGGGTTTGATCCTGCACAACTTTGGCCCGGAGATCGCCCAGGTCCAGGCGCCCACGGCGATCATCTGGGGCGCGGACGACGTCGTGGCGCCGCTGCGCACGGCCCAGCTGCTGGTCGATCGCCTGGCGCAGGCGCACCTCACCGTCCTCGACGGTGTCGGCCACAACCCGATGACCGACGCGCCCGGCCGCCTGCTCGTGCCCCTGGAACGTCATTTGAGCGGGCCGGATGATCCCTCGGCGGCCGTGCTCGCGGCGCCGCTCACGCCGCGCGCAGAGGGCACCTGCCACGGCAAGGCCGACGTCGTGTTCGCGGAAGGCGTCTACGATTCCATCGTGCTGGAGGATTGCGCGCGCGTCACGCTGGACCGCGTGCGCGTGGGGCGGCTGCAGCTGCGGCACAGCAGCGCGCGCGCCGTGCACACCGTCGTCGGCGCCGGCGTGGTGGCGCAGGGGTCAGAGCTCTTCATGACCGGCGGCGCGGTGTCAGCGGGAACGACCGGCGACGTGGCCCTGGATCTGGACGACAGCCGCCTGGACCTGGCCGGCGTGGCCATTGAAACCACCGGGCGCCCCTATCGCCTGGAACACGGCAGCCGCGTCTTGTTTTCGGTCTGCCCGCTGCGCACACCGGCCGGCGTCGAACACCTGCAGGGTTTCTACGGCGGCGCGGCGGCCGCGCCGTGAGACGCGCCGCCGCCGACGGTGCTAGCGAACCTCGACCGACGTGTTGTTCATGGCGAACATGGGAAACCCGATCAGCATCAGGATGCCGCCGATGATGAGATAAGTGATACCGAACGTGCGCGCAGTGTCCTTGGACAGCTTGGTGCCAGACTGCTCAGTCGAATTCGTGCTGCTTGCCAGGGCCAAATAGAGGCCACCGACGGCGGCCGAGCCCACGCCGCCCATGCCCAGGCCAAAGCCCACCCAGCGTTTGATCTTCGATCCGGTCCTGGCCTGCACCACCAGCTGACCTTCGGGGCGTGACAGGTGAAAGGACGGCGATGGGGTGATCGTGCCGCCGCCCACGCGATAGATCCCGCTTGGGTCGACCGGGCGCCCGCACGGGGTCACGCAAACGTCCTCCCACCGCAGCTGGTTCTGTAGCTGCAATCGTGCCCGCGGGTTGTCGGCGACAAGGTTGACCACCGGTCCGGGGCCGCTCAAGGCGCTCGGCGCGGCCGGATTGGGCGGATAACCAGTGAAAGCCGGCGGCGGCGGATACTGCGCCGGCGCTGGCGGCGGGGGATACGGCGCCGGCGCGGGAGGCGTCGGGGCGACCTGAGTGCCCGCCGGTGGCGGCGGGGCCGGCGGCATCTGCGCGCCGGCGGTTGCGGAGATCAGTTGAATGGTGGCTATCAGAGAAAGTGAAAGGCCGAGGGGGATCTCTGTCATCGCACGCTCCAGGCCGGGCAAGGTAACGGGAACATGCAAATTGGTAAAGGCGGTTCGCTACGGTTTTCGCGACGCTGATCAAGACCAGCGAAAGACGCGCAATCCCACCAGCCACCCGATGGCGCCCCAGCCGACCAGCACCAGCAGCGGCGCGCCCTGCGCGGCCAGCGTCGATCCGTCGACCAGCACCGCCCGCAGCGCATCGTTCAGCGCCGTCAGCGGCAACAGCGACACCACCGGGCGCAGCGCCTGGGGAAACCGCGTCGACGAAAAGAACACGCCCGACAGCATGAACATCGGCAGCATGACCAGGTTCATGAGGCCGGTCACCGTCTCTGGATTCTGGGCGCGGCTGGACACCAAGATCGCCAGGCCGCTGAACGACAGCGCGCCGATCAGCACCACGGTGACCAGCGCCGCCATCGATCCGTTGATGCGCACGCCGAACGTCACGCGCGCGAAGATCAACAAGGCGCCCACCTCGAAGGGGATCACCAGCAGGCGCGCCGTCATCTGCGACAGCAACAGCTGCCAGCGGCGCATGGGCGTGGCCAGCAGGCGCTTCAACACCTTGCGCACGCGCATGTTGACGATCACCCAGCCCAGACCCCACATCGATCCCGACATGATGTTCATGCCGATGAGGCCCGGCACCAGAAAGTCGATATAGCGCGACCCCGGCTCCTTGATTTCCTGTTCCTGCACCGCCAGCGGATCGACACGTCCGGCGGCGCGTTGCAGGGCCTGGTCGACGGCGGCGCGGGCCAGCCGCGCCTCGGGGCGGGCCGGATCGAAACGGTACTGCACCGACGTGGCGGCGCCCCCGGAGACCACCAGCTGCACCTGGCCGTTGCGCAACCGTTCGCGGGCCTGCGGCTCTGTCAGGCGCTGCACCTCGATGCCGGCGGCGGTCAACGTCTGTTCGACGGTGATGCTGGTTGGCTGCAGCACGCCCACCACCACCGGTTGACGTCTTTGATTGCTGAAGGCCACGCCCAGCGCCGCCGCCAGCAGCACGGGAAAACCAAAGACCCAGAACAGCGTGCCCGGCTCGCGCGCGATCTCGCGCAGGCGAAGCAAGCTGAGCTGCCACAGAGGATGGGTGACGATTCGCAGGGCGGCGTGCCTTCCTGACGATCAGTCGGACCAGGCTTCGTGCCCGGCGGATCGCAGCAGCGTCTGCTGGAACGGATTTTCTTTCTCGCGCCAGAGATCACCGGCCAGCACGCTGGTGATCCCGGAGCGCATCACCTCGCCCCGGGTCTCCACGAAGAACAACCGACGCACCATCTCGTGGTTGTAAAACCGGTGTATCAGCGCGGCGAAGCTGCGATAGCCGACCTCCATGTGTTTGGAATGCGCGGCCATCAGCTGCTCGTCGGACTCGCGCCCCTCGCGCAGGGCGGCGCTCAGGCGATCGGTGAGGAATTCGGCGCTGAGCATGGCCAGCGAGACGCCCGACGAGAACACCGGGTCCAGAAAGCATGCGGCGTCGCCGATGCAAGCCCAGCGGGTGCCGAAGGCGCGGCGATTGCGATAGCTGAAGTTGCGGATGATGCGCGGCTCGGTCGGCACCGCGCCGGCGATGAGGCGCTGGATCAACGGCGATTCGGCGGTGGCGCTGGCCAGAAGTTCCGGGCCAAGGCCGGTCTTCTGGCTGACGATGCCGACGCTGAGGCGCCGCCCGGCCAGCGGGATCAGCCACATCCACCCCATGGGCACCATCAGCACCTTGATGTTGCCGGTGACCATCAGCTCGGCGGCGATGGCCGGGTCGATGTTGTCATAGTGGCGAAAGACCGCGGCGATGCCGAAGCCCTTCAGCGGCTGCACGGTGTGATTGGTCCGGGCCAGCAGGGCGTCCTGGCCGGTGGCGTCGATGATGAACCGCGCGCGGTGGGTGGCACCGTCCTTGGTCAGGACGGACGCTGCGGAATCATCGGTGGTCACCTCTTGCACGGCCACGCCGTGGCGCACGTCGGCGCCCCAGGCGGCGGCGCGCTGTAACAGCACGTGGTCGAATCGCGACCGCTCTACCTGAAAGGCGCTCTTCGGCGTGCCGTCCAGCGCTTCGGCAAAGAGGAACGTCGCGCTCTGGCCGCTGCGCTCGTCGATGAATTCGGCGCCCTCCTTGCGGATGAAGGCCGCCGGATCCAGCTGCACGCCCAGCCGCGCGAAGATCGGCAGATCGATGGGCAGCAGCGATTCGCCGATGTGAAAGCGCGGAAAATTTTCTTTTTCCAGGAGGCGCACCCGGTGACCGGCCTGGGACAGCAAGTTGGCCGCCGTTGAACCGGCCGGCCCGCCGCCGATGACGATGACGTCGACGTCGACGTTGTCATTGTGGGCAGCGGTCATGACTCGCTCGTCCGGCGAAACAGCAGCGACGTGTTGATGCCGCCAAAGGCAAAGTTGTTGTTCATGACGATGTCCATCTTGGCTTTGGCCTGGGCCTCGCCGCGCACAAAGTTCAGCGGCGCGCAGCGCGGATCGATCGCTTCCAGGTTTCGCGTCGGCGGCACGAAGTGTTCGCGCATCACCGACAGGCAGAACGCCGATTCCAGCGCGCCGCAGGCCCCCAGCGTGTGTCCGGTGTGGCCCTTGGTCGAACTGATCGGCACGTCCGGTCCCAGCACCTTCAGCGTGGCGTGGCTCTCGGCGATGTCGCCCGCCTCGGTGCCGGTGCCGTGGGCGTTGATGTAATCGACCTCGCCGGGGGCGATGCCGGCGTCGGCCAGCGACTTGCGCATGGCCGAGGCCATCCCGTCGACGGACGGCATGGTGACGTGCTCGCCGTCGCAGCTGGCGCCAAAGCCGATCACCTCGCCGTAGATGCGGGCGCCGCGGCGGCGGGCGTGCTCCTCGTTTTCCAGCACCAGCGTGCCCGCCCCTTCGCCCACCACCAGGCCGTCGCGTTTGACGTCAAACGGGCGCGGGCTGAGGTCGGGGCGCTGGTTGTACTGCGTCGACGTGGCGTAAAGGATGTCGAAGATCCCGGCGTGCGAGAAGTGCATCTCCTCGGCGCCCCCACACAGCATGATGTCGTGATAGCCGTGCTTGATGGTCTCGTACCCCTGGCCGATGGCGTGGCTGCCGCTGGTGCACGCCGAACAGGTCGACATCACGCGCCCGTGGATGCGGAAGAACTGGGCCAGGTTCACCGCGCAGGTGTTGCTCATGAATTTGAGGTAGGTGGTGCCCGGGATGCCTTGAAAGCCCCGGCGCGTGAACAGGGCCTTGCAGAAATCCTCCTGCGCCGCCGACGACCCGTGCGTCGATCCGTACGCCAACCCGACGGCGTCGGTTTGCAGAATCTCGGGAGAAAGACCGGCGTCTTTCACCGCCTGTTCGGTGGCGTACGTGGCCAGCTGGGCCACCCGCCCCATGGTGCGCACCTGCTTGCGCGAGTACTGCGACAGCGGCGCGTCCGTGGCCACAGCGGCCAGGCGGGTCCCCAGGCCGGCGACGGCGTCCCACTCCGGCATGCGGATGATGCCGTGCTGCCCGTTGCGCAGGGCCGCGGTGACGGAGGCCAGATCATGTCCAATCGGCGACGTCAGACCGATGCCGGTGACGACGACCCGCGCTCTGCTCACAGGAGACCTCCGTTGATTCCGATCACCTGGCCGGTAATGTACGCGGCATCGTCGCTGGCCAGAAACCGCACCAGCTTGGCCACCTCGGCCGCCTGTCCCAATCGCCGCATGGGGATCAGCTTGACCACCTCGTCTTTGGGCAGGTCTTTTAACATCTCTGTGTCGATCAGGCCCGGGGCCACCGCGTTGACGGTGATGCTTCGCCGGGCCAGCTCCTGCGCCAGCGAGCGCGTGGCGCCGATGAGGCCGGCCTTGGCTGCCGAATAATTGACCTGCCCGCGGTTGCCGGTCTGTCCCGAGATCGACGAGATGTTGATGATGCGCCCCCAGCGCCGTCGCAGAAGCGGCATGATGAGAGGGCGCGTCACGTTGAAAAATCCGTCCAGCGACGTGCGCGTGACCAGCTCCCAGTCGGCGGCGGTCATCGCCGGGAACGGAGCGTCGCGGGCCACGCCGGCGTTGTTGACCACGATGTCGATGGCCCGTTCCCCCTCCAGCCAGGGAGCCAGGGCGGTGCTGGTGGCGGCGGCGTCGGAGACATCGAAGGGCAGCAGCGTCGCCTGGCCGCCGGCGGCCTCGATGCGCGTCTTGACCGCGGCGGCTTTCTCCGTCTGGGCGCGAAAGTTCAGCAGGACGGCGCAGCCGGCGGCGGCCAGCTCTTCGGCGATGGCGGCGCCGATGCCGCGGCTGGCACCCGTGACCAGCGCCAGACGGGTCACGACGCCACCGAATCGGGCAGCGGACCTTGATAGACGTTCAGCGTCCCCGAGGCCACCGTCTGGCCGTTGCGCTGGACGTGGCAGGCGAAATTGCCCAGGTCGCTGTCGCCCCAGGTGCGGCGCGCCTCGACGGTCAGGGTGTCACCGACGGCAAAGGCGTCCGTCTCCAGCACCAGCTCGCGGCAGCCCAGCAGAAAGCCGATGCGGGGCGGCCGCCCTTCGGCGCGGGCGGTGAGACCGGCAAAGGCGGCCACACACTGAGCCATGTATTCGATGCCTATCACAGCGGGGACGCGTCCATCCTCGACG
>JAXDMH010000302.1:0-7021 GCA_034666225.1 Myxococcales bacterium | reverse complement strand
CGTGGTGCTGTGGAACTGTACGCGCTGGTCGGTGGGAAATCGGTCCAGCAGCATGCCGCCCAGCACCTCGACCCAGATCGGTTCGTCGGTGCCGTCGTCCAGCAGAAAGTCGAGCGCGGCCTCGTGGAAGAAATCGCTGCTGATGAAGGCGCCCTTGCGAAAACGCGCCAGCGACCAGACGGTCGGCCGGCCGCTGAGCGCCGAGGCCGCCGTCCGCCGCGCCACCACCACCCCGCGCACCGCCACGGCGTGGCGATCGGCGATCCCGCGCAGCTCGGAGATCTGATAGCGACGGCGGCTGACGATCAGGCGATGCAGACGGTTGGCCAGGCGCACGCCCAGCGGCCCCGACATCGCCGACAGGACGGTGGCCGCCGAGGCCACCGCCACCGCCACGCCCAGTTCGTCGCCGGCCATGGCCAGCACGCCCCACGCCGCCAGACCGGCCGCCGCCGCCGACGTCGACGCGGTGGCCAGGCGGACGCCGCGTGGAAAGGAGATCCAGCGCGCGATCGCCCCGCCCGTTCGGCGCATCGCCACCGGCTCGCCCCCACCGGCGGAACCACCGCGGGTGAACACATCCAGGCTGCGCGCCACCAGGGCGTTCAGTCGCCGGCCGATGCGCGCCCACCAACCCGGCGGCGTGGCGGGCGACAGGCTGTTTGGACGCTGGCCGGTGGGACCGTCCCAGTCAGCCAGCTCATCGCGCTCGGGAACCACCAAATCGTCCACGAGACACCCAACTCAGATTGTCACACGTCGTTTCTCGATTTGCATGCGGGGAAGTCTGCGGGCCTGGTGACAGCCAGCTACGACGTCTGGCCAGCAGCGCGGCAAGACACAGGTAAGTTCCAGTGCCTTCGCGTATTTTGGGATACAATTGCGTCCCCTCATGGTGGAAAGCGACGGTCCCGCGCGGCCAGTAGATGCGCTCCGGAACGCCGCGCGCGGTGGCCAGGAACGGTTCCTGGTGGGTCTGTCCGATCCAACCGAGCGCCGCCGGTTCGCCGCCGCGCTGAGCACCGAAGGTTTCGTGCTGGAGGTGGCCACCAATGAACAGGCCATCACCCGCCTGGCCGACGAATCGTTCGATCTGGCCATCATGGACCTGGATGATCCGGGGGCGACGCAAGATCTTCTGGCCGCCTCGCGCGAGCTGCGGCCGTTCAGCGACATCGTTCTCATCGCCGCCAGCGATCCGCAGCGCTGCGGCGAAGCCTTCGGGCGCGAGACGGCGGCCGTGTTGCCGCGCGCGCTGCCCGAGGTCGAGGCGCTGCTGCGGGCGCACATCAAGCGGCTGGCCGGTTTTCGCCGCGCCCGCACCCGGGGCCTGCTGATCATGAACGCCTTCGCCGGGCACCGCGACGAACTGCACGCCTCCCACCCGGCCCTGGCCGCCGAGATGGAGACGATGCTGACCTTGGCCCGGCAGGATCCATCGATCGCCGTGCTGGGCGACGACGAGCTGAAGGCCGCGGCCGGCGTCCGCGCGGCGACGGTCAATCCCGATGCGGTGGTGGTGGGGCTGGACGGCCGCCAGATGCTGGACGCGCGGCTGGCCGATGCGCGCAGCCGGGCCACCGGGGCGGCGGTGGTGATCGTGGACAGCGCGCCGTCGCCTGATCGACTGCGCGACGCGCTGTATGGGGGCGTGCGCGCCTACCTGCCGCGGACGTCGCTGAATCTCCTCGGCCGCGTGGTCGCTTCGGTGGCCAAGCGTCGTCAGGGGGAAGCCATCGGCGTCAAGCTGATCGAGCTTCTGGCCAAGGTTGGCGTGCTGACCAACCAAGACACCGAACGGACGCCCACCCCGCATCGCGACGTCGACGTCCGGCTGATCGCCGACGCCAGCTCGCCGCGGGCGCGGACGCCGGTGATCCCGACCGGCCACGAAGTGCTGGTAGTCGACGACGAGGCGGTGGTGCTGACCGTGTTGCGCGAGGCGCTGCGGCGGGGCGGATTTCGCGTCACCACGGCGGCTTCGGCCGAAGAGGCCATCGACCTCATGCAGAAGCGCCGCTTTGATCTGGTGCTGACCGACAAGAACCTACCCGGCGCTTCGGGGCTGGAGGTGCTCAGGCAGGCGCGCCTCCTGACGCCGGCGCCGGCCATCGTTCTCATCACCGGGTACAGCTCGTACGACACGGCGGTCGAAGCGCTGGACATCGGTGCGCACGACTACATCGAAAAACCGATCCGTGACGTCGACGATCTGCGCTTCCGGATTCGCCGCGCGCTGTCCCGCCGCGACGAACAGCTGGCCCGCCCGCGCCTGAACCGCGCCAACGGCGGCGTCGGTCGCCTGCTGCTGGTCGAGGTGGAGGGCTCGCGGCGGCAACTGATCGCCGACTATCTGGGCAAGACGTACCAGGTGACCGCCGCCAAGGACGGCGACGAAGCGCTGGAGCTGATCAAACGCCAGCAATACGATCTGGTCCTGGCCGATCGCCACCTGTCCGGCGCGTCGGGCCTGCGGGTCATCGAGCACGCGCAACGTCTGCTGCCTCACTGTGCATCGGTGCTGTACACGGCGTATCCGTCGTACGAATCGGTCAAGGAGGCGTTCGCCACCGGGGTCGACGCGTATCTTGTAAGGCCCAGCGACGATCTGAAAAAATTAGGCGACAAAGTCGCAGAAGCGCTCGGTGGTCGCGGGGGAATCCTGTTAGGGTGATCCGGTCCGCACCTCGTTGCGGCGACCAAGGTCTATGAGAATAGCCTTCACCCACAATCTCCGTCTCACCGACAGCGAAGAAGAGGCCGAGTTCGATTCCGCCGACACCGTCAACGGCATAGCCGAGGGGCTGCGGGCGGGCGGACACGAGGTGGAGAAGATCGAGGTGACCGGTCCGGCGTCGCGCCTGGCCGCGCGCATCGAATCGTACGGGCCCGATCTGATCTTCAACACCGCCGAGGGACGGCGCGGGCGGGCGCGCGAGGCGTTTTACCCGGCGCTGTTCGAGGAGCTGGGCTTTCCGTACACCGGCTCGGACGCCTACGTCCTGATGGTCACGCTGGACAAATGGCTGACCAAGCTGGTGCTGGGTGGACGGCAGGGGATCGACACGCCCCGCGGCCGATTGCTGACGCCCGACGATCTGCGCCGCATCAAGGACCCGGGCACGCTGGGCCTGGCCCTGCCGGTGATCGTCAAGCCCAACTATGAAGGGTCGTCGAAGGGGATCGGCGACGACGCGGTGGTGCGCGACGCGCGCACGCTGGCCGAGATGTTGCCGCGGGCGCTGCGCGCCTATCCCAACGGCGTGCTGGTCGAGGAGTTCGTGGCCGGCACCGACGTCACCGTCCCGTTTCTGGAAGGGCGCGGCGACGACGGCGTGTTGCTGCCGGTGGACTACGTCGTCGATCCGGGCGCGCGCAGCCGGTTCAACATCTACGACTATCGCCTCAAGTCGGCCGATTCCAGCAAGGTGTCGGTGCGCTGCCCGCCCGACCTGCCCCGCGACGTGGTGTCGCGGCTGCGCGCCATTTCAAAGACGGCCGTGCGGGCCATCGGGATGCGCGACGTCGGGCGCATCGACTTTCGTCTGGGCGAGGACGGGCGCATCTATCTGCTGGAGGTCAACGCCCTGCCCTCGCTGGAGCGCGGAGCCAGCCTGTTCGGCGCGGCGGCGCGCGAGGGGCTGGATCACGCCGAGACACTGGCGGTGATCGTCGAGAGCGCGGCCCGGCGCCAGGGGCTGGTCATCAAACCGGGCGCGCGCCGCCGGCGCCCCGCCGAACCGCTGCGCATCGGGTTCACGTTCAACGTCAAGCGGGTCGACACCAAGAGCGGCAACGATTCGGAGGCGGAGTACGACGCGCCCGAGACCATCGACGCCATTCGCGACGCGCTGGAGAGTTACGGCCACCAGGTACTGCCCTTCGAGGCCACCGCCGAGCTGCCGCGACAGTTGATGGAGACGAAGGTCGACCTGGTGTTCAACATCGCCGAGGGGGTGGAGGGCCGCAACCGCGAGGCCGCCGTGCCGGCGCTGTGCGAGCTGCTGGGGATCCCGTACACGGGGTCGGACGCCGCCACGCTGTCGATCGCCCTGGACAAGGCGCTGTCCAAGCGGGTGCTGCTGCAGCACGGAATTCTCACCGCCGAGTTCCAGGTGATGGAGACCGGCCGTGAACGGCTGTCGCCCAAGCTGAAATTTCCGCTGATCATCAAGCCGAACCAGGAAGGATCGTCAAAGGGGGTCAGCGCGTCGGCATCGGTCGTCGACGACGACGCCGCCCTGCGCGCGATGGTGCGCGAGCTGATCGAACGGTACCGGCAGCCGGCGTTGATCGAGGTGTACATCCCCGGGCGTGAATTCACAGTGGGCTTGCTGGGCGATCGCCGGCCGCGCGTCTTGCCGCCCATGGAGATCCTGTTCAAGGACAAGAGCAACCCGCGGCCGGTCTATGACTTCCAGATCAAGCAAGAGTGGGAAAAGCACGTCAGCTATCAGTGCCCCGCGGATCTCACGCCGGCCGAGCTGAAGGCGGTCGAGCGCGTGGCCCGGGAGACCTTTGCGGCGCTGGATTGCCGGGACGTCTCGCGCGTCGACCTGCGCATGACGCCCAAGGGAGAGCTGTACGTCATCGAGGTCAACCCGCTGCCGGGGCTGACGCCGGGCTATTCGGATCTGTGCTTGATCGCCACGGCGGCGGGGCTCGAATACCGCACGCTGATCGGGGAGATTCTGGAAGGCGGGCTGAAACGGCTGCGTGAGAAGCGGCGCGAGGCCAGGGCCGCCGAGGGTCGGGCCAGCTTCGCCACCGTCGCGAGCGGTAACGGCAGTGGGAACGGAAATGGCAACGGCAACGGCGCGGGCAATGCGATTGGCGGCGCCAACGGCAACACGAGTGGAAGTGCGAACGCCACCGTGGCCGCCGTGAGCACCGACGCCAAGGAACCGGACAAGGCGTCGGGTCCCCCGCCCCCGCCCGTCATCGTCCCCTCAACAGAATGAGGCGGCGGCTGCGTGACCTGGGGTTCGCCGTCGGGAGATTCCCGGTCGGTCCCCTCAACGCCATCACCGACGTGGGCGGGGTCCGGGTCGGGCACACCACGCTGATCGCCGGCGAGGGACCGCTGGAAGTGGGCAAGGGTCCCGTGCGCACCGGCGTCACCGCCATCGTTCCCACCGAGGCGGTCTACGACAACCGCGTGGTGGGCGGCAGCTTTGTTCTCAACGGCGCCGGCGAGGTCTCTGGATTGACCCAGGTGGCGGAGTGGGGATTTCTGGAGACGCCCATCCTGCTGACCAACACGCTGGCCGTGGGCAAGGTGTCCGACGCCGCCGTGAAGTGGCTGACCCGTCGGTTCCCCAAGATCGGCAACGACGAGGACGTCATCATCCCCATCGTGGGCGAATGCGACGATTCGTGGCTGAACGACGCCGTCGGCCGCCACGTTCGCTCCGAGCACGTCTATCGAGCCGTCGAGCAGGCCAGCAGCGGACCGGTGGCCGAAGGCTCCGTCGGCGCCGGCACCGGCCTCATCACCTGCGACTTCAAGGCCGGGATCGGGACCAGCTCGCGCCGGGTGGACATGGAGGCGGGGCCCTACACGCTGGGGATCCTGGTGCAGTCGAACTTTGGCGTCATGCGCTCGCTGCGGGTCAACGGCGCACCGGTGGGCGAGATCCTTGAACGAAATTTCAGCCAGCCGCGCCGGGAACGAAACGCAGGATCGATCATCACCATCATCGCCACCGACGCGCCGTTGCTGTCGCCGCAGCTGGTCCGGTTGTGCAAGCGCGCCGCGCTGGGGATCGGGCGCATCGGCTCGTTCGCCGCGCACGGGTCGGGCGAGATCATCGTCGGGTTCTCGACAGCCAACAAGGTGCCGCGGCAGACGTCGCGCATGACCGCCTCGCTGGAGGTGTTGCTGGACGACGCGTGCGATCCGCTTTATGAAGCCGTGGTGGAGGCGACGGAGGAGGCGATCTTGAACGCGCTTTGCATGGCCGACGAGATGCGCGGGCAGTCGGGTCACGTGGCGCCGGCGCTGCCCCTGGATCGATTGGTCGAGATCATGACCGCCTATCAGGGCGCCTTCGAACAGCAGTCGGGCAAGCCGAGCTGAAGTTCTTGCCATGCGTATCTGCTTCGTCGTCGCCGACATTCGCAGCCAGCAACCCAGCTTTGCCGGCGTGTACCTGGCGCTGGCGGCGCACCGGCGCGGGCACGACGTGCGTTTTGTCTCGGTCGAGAACCTGTCGTTTCTCGATGATAACAACGTGCTGGCCACGACCACGCGCGTGCGCACCGGCGACTACCAGAGCACGGCTGACTACGCCGCCGCCCTGGCCTCGGACGAATCGGTCAGCGAGGAAGATACCCTGGGCAGTTTTGACGTGGTCTTCTTGCGCTATAACCCCATCCGCGAGAGCGCGGGCGGACCGGCGGCGCCGCTCATTGATTTCGGTTGGCGCCTGCGCCTGGGCGGGACGCTGGTGGTCAACGATCCGGAAGGATTGCGACGGGCGGGCAGTCGGATGTACCTGGCCGATTTTCCGGCGGACGTCCGCACCAAATCGCTGGTGTCGCGCTCGAAGACGCGGCTGAAACAGTTCCTGCGCGCGCTGGACGGCCCGGCCGTGCTGAAGCCGCTGGCCCCGCGGGGCGGCGAACGGGTTTTTTATTTGCGGCGGCGGCAGGTGTCGAACCTGAACCAGATCATCAGCACGCTGACCAAGGACGGCTACGCCATCGCCCAGGAGTACCTGCCCGAGATCGAGCAGGGGGAAAAGCGATTGCTGCTGCTCAACGCCGAGCCGATCCGGGTCGGCGATCGCGTGGCCATCTATCGGCGGCGCAGCACCATCGGCGGCAATGGCGACGGTGCCCCGGGACCGTCGACGCGCGGCAAGTGCGACTTTGGCCCGATGGAGGCGCGCATCTGCGACATCATGCGCCCCAAGCTGCTGGCCGACGGGCTCTACTTTGTGGGCGTCGACATCGTGGGTGACAAGATCCTCGAGCTGAACGTCTTCACGCCGGGCGGCATCCATTCCATCCACGAGCT
>JAXDMH010000301.1:0-2689 GCA_034666225.1 Myxococcales bacterium | reverse complement strand
ACCAAGAAGGTTCTTGCCGTGGGCAAGGAAGCCAAGGAGATGTTGGGCCGCACCCCCGGCAACATCGTGGCCGTGCGCCCCATGAAGGACGGCGTCATCGCCGACTTCGAGGTGACCGAGGCGATGCTCCGTTACTTCATCACCCGCGTTCACAACCGGCGCACGCTGGTCAAGCCGCGCATCATCATCGGCGTGCCCTCGGGGATCACCGAGGTCGAGAAACGCGCCGTGCGCGACTCTGCCCTGGCCGCCGGCGCCCGCGAGGTCTATCTGATCGAAGAGCCCATGGCCGCCGCCATCGGCGCCGGGCTGCCGGTCACCGAGCCGTCCGGCAACATGGTCGTCGACATCGGCGGCGGCACCACCGAGGTGGCGGTCATCTCTCTGGCCGGGATCGTGGTCGCCAAATCGATCCGCGTGGCCGGCGACAAGATGGACGAGGCGATCGTCGCGTACATCAAACGCAAGTACAACCTGCTGGTCGGCGAGCGCACGGCCGAGGCCATCAAGAAGCAGATCGGCAATGCCTACGCCGCCGACGAAGTGATGACCATGGAGATCAAGGGTCGTGATCTGGTGGCCGGCGTTCCCAAGACCCTGGTGATGAACAGCGACGAAGTGCGCGAGGCGCTGTCCGAACCGGTCAACCAGATCGTCGACGCTGTGCGGTCGGTGCTGGAGCGGACGCCGCCCGAGCTGGCCGCCGACATCGTTGATCGCGGCATCGTCCTGACCGGGGGCGCCTCGCAGCTGCGCAACCTGGACGTTCTGTTGCGCGAGGAGACCGGCCTGCCGGTGATGGTGTCGGATTCGCCGGAGTGCGCCGTGGTCCTGGGGACCGGCAAGGCGCTGGACGAACTGAGCCTGCTGCGGGAAGTGGCGTTGCAGTAGACTCCCCGGCCGGAAGTTCCCTTCCTTCTTGTCATGACCGGCAGCAGCAAACGGGTTCGCGAGAGCGTGATCGTGGCGGCGATGTTGCTGCTGGCGGTGATCGTCTTGCGCCTGTCGGCAAAATCGCCTGGCGAGCTGTCGACGCTGGACCGAGGGATCTTGCACGTGGTCTCGCCGGCGCAGGCGGCGATGTCGTCGATCGCCCGGGCCATCGGCGGCGTGGCCGGACGGTACGTCGAGCTGGTGCACGTGCGCGGCGAAAACGATGAGCTGCGCCGCGAGAACAGCCGCCTGCGCACCGAACTTCTGGAGACGCGACGCCTGGCCCAGGAGAGCGGGCGGTACCAGCGTTTACTGGGCCTGAAAGATCTGACGCCGGCCGAGACCCTGGCCGCGCGCGTGATCAGCATCGACGCCTCGCCGTATTTTCGCGTGGCCCGGGTCGAGCTTGATCGCGGCGAGGGGACCGTGCGGCGCGGGATGCCGGTGCTGACGCCGGAGGGCGTCGTCGGCCGCATCAACCGCGTCGCCGGCAAGACGTCGGACATCATGCTGCTGGTTGATCCGCGGTCGGCCATCGACGTGTTCGTCCCGCGCACCGGCGGGCGCGGCATCCTGCGCGGCAAATCGGGCGAAAACGGCTACCGCTGCAGCATCGAGTATCTGGTGCGCGGCGATCAGGTGCGCGAAGGCGACAAGGTTGTCACCAGCGGTCTGGGCGGCGCCTTCCCGCGCGACCTGGCCATCGGCAAGGTCAGCAAAGTGATGGCCGGGACCGTGAACATGTATCAAGAGGTCGAGGTGACCCCCGACGTCGATTTCGCGCGGCTGTCAGAGGTGCTGGTGGTGGTGGCGCCGTCCCCGGCGCCCGATCCGGACAGCGGCGCCCACCATGCCCCCACGCCGGTTCGCGGCCTGTCGGTGTATCGCTGATGCGCTCGCTGGTCACCATCGTCGTCGCCTATCTGTTGTTGATCCTGCAGTCGACCGTGCTGGAGCTGGCGCCGGTGCGGATGGCGGCGCCCAGCCTGGGCCTGCTGGTCGTATTGCACGTGGGGCTGTCGGGAAAGTGGTCGGTGTCGTCGGCGGCGGTGGTCTCGTTCATCACCGGTTATCTGCTGGATCTGGTGTCGGGCGCCCCGCAGGGTGTACACAGCCTGGTCTTCGTGCTGATGGTGCTGTTCGCGCGGGCGCTGTCGACGCGCGTGACGGTGGCCGGGCTGGTGCTGCCGGCGGCCACGGCGTTCGTGGCCAGCCTGCTCAGCGCCGTCATGATCGTGGTGGTGCGCGCCCAGGTGGCGCCCGAGGGCGGCTACGGTGGCTTGCGCCAGGCGCCGCTCGAGGCGCTGCTCACCGGATTCTGCGGCCCCATCGTCCTGGGACTCTTGCGCCGCATCGACGGCCGGATCGACACCACCCGCTCGCGCGTCGGCCTGTCGCGCGGCCCGCGCACCGCCGGCGACGGGATGACGCTGCGATGAGCAGGCCACGATGGAGATAGCCGGGCAAGACGCGGAGCTGCCGGAGATACGGCGGCGGGCGCGTTACTTTGGTTTGTTCGTCGTGCTGGCCTTCCTGGCCATCGGCGGCCGGCTCTTTTACCTGCAGGTGATCGAGGGCGACACCTTCTATCGGCTGACCTCGGACAGCATCATCCGCACCGACGTGCTGGCCGGCGTGCGCGGGCAGATTCGCGATCGCAAGAACCGCGTGCTGGCCTCGGTGCGTCCGGGGTTCAACCTCTACGTCACGCCGCGCCTGCTGACCAGCGAAGGCTTTGAACGCCTGCGCAGCGTTC
>JAXDMH010000300.1:0-4784 GCA_034666225.1 Myxococcales bacterium | reverse complement strand
GTCGCAGGGATTTTGAAAGGTTGGCCGCCGCTCGTCGGTCGGGAAGAGGGCTCGCACCGACGGGACCCCTCACCCTTCGCCCTCTCCCCGCTTGCGCGGGGCGAGGGGATTGTGGGGGGAAAAGCGTAGTCTCCAAGCCGAGCGCTTCGTTAGCGATCGTGAGACCACGCCACTCCTACCACCACTCCCTCGCCCCGCGCAGCGGGGAGAGGGCGAAGGGTGAGGGGTCCCGCGGGTACAGAGGCGAGAAAGAACGGAGCCGGACCAACCATTCAACCTTTCAAAATCCCTGCGATGACGTACTAGCGCCCCTCCGCTCCTTGAAACTCGCCGTACGACGTCGGACTGCAAGAGGCCCGGCGGGCCAACAGACGCGCCTGACCGTCGCGGGTCAGACTGGTTGCGGCACCGGGGGGCTTCCCTGGCGGCGGATCGACCCCAGTTTTAGGGTGTTATGGCCATACTTCAGGCGCTGCTGACGCTGATCAGCAAGTCGGTCGGGAAGATCTTGAATGCGATCTTCGGGTGGGCCGTCCGGGCGTTGTTCGGGAAGACCACGCCGAGGATGCAGACCGTGCTCTCGGCCCTGGTGGGGGGCGCGGTGGCGTGGCCGCTGCTGGTGACGGGGGTGTTCGCGCCCAAGGTGGCGGCGCTGGCGCTGGCGTTTGTGCCGCTGCCCCACAGCGTTCCGAAATGGATCGTGCGTCTGGTCTGGCTGGCCCTGGTGTTGATTGTGCCGATCGCCATGGGCATCACCCTGGCGGCGATGGCGCCGCCGGGCGTTCAGCGGGAGTCGCCATGGAAACGACTGCTGCGCGGTTTTCCCATCACGCTGGGGTTGGCCCTGGCCTTTCTGATCATGTTCGTGTCGGTGCCGATCATGCGCCTGGCCGCGCTGGTGCGCCGCGAGCAGAGCGCCGACGTTCCGCTGCTCACCGATGCCAAGGCGTACCAGACGGTGGCCGCGCGCGTGGTCGAGGCGCTGGGCCGGCACGGCATCGCGCTGGAACCCGCTGAACCCGGCTGGTGGGTCAAGGCGCCCACCCGGATCCTGGCCTGGTTCGGCGGCGACGCGTTCAGCGCGTTCGTTCCGGCGCAGATCGAACACTATCAGCTGCCCGGGCTGACGATTTCTTTCTACACCACCGGCGTGCTTCTCCGCGGCAAGGGCCAGCGGCTGACGTTCGCGCACGGGATCATCGAAGAGACCGTGGTCCACTGCGACGGGCTGCAGACCACGGCGCCCGACGCGCAAGAGCTGGAACGGCGAATCAGGCGCACCTGGAAGGTGTTCGACGCCGATCCAGAGGCCCACGCTGGCTCGCCGCGGCTGCTGGAGCAGGTCGCCCAGCTGGCCAGGGGCCTGGCCACGCTGGATGTCGAATACGACCAGTGGCAGGTGCTGTACCGGCAGATTCTTCAGGTTGAACGCGCCGTTCGTGGGGAACGGCAGCTTCTGGATCAGACGTCACCGTCGGTGGGTGACGGCAAGGAGGGGGCGATGGATGCCGGCGAAAAGAACCAGGGCCAGCCAGCCGTGGCAAACAAAGTATCGACGGCCGCAGGGCGTGGCGTGGTCTTACCGCCGCCCGGGGCCAGGCCGGCTGCAGGGCTGTCGACGGTTGAATTGATCGGAGAGATCACCGACCAGGTAAAGCTGCTGGCCAAGGCGCAGATCGATCTGGCCATGGCCGAGGTCAAGGCCGACGTGCGCGCCGAGGCGAAGATGGCGGCCGGCCTGGGCGTGTCTGCGCTGGCCGGCCTGATGACGGTGAACTTGCTGCTGGTGACGGCGATCTTCGCCCTGGCGCAGGTGATCCCCGGTTGGGCAGCCGGCCTGGTGGTCAGTGGTGCCGCGTTGCTGATCGCCGCGCTGGCCGGCGCCTTCGGCTGGGGCAAGCGGGTGCGGCACCCCATGGAGCGGAGCCTTCACGAGCTGAAAGAGGACGTGCAATGGTCAAAGGAACGGATGGCGTGATGGATGGCGCGGAATCAACGCCGGTAGACGGCGGCGGCGAACCCAAGAAGGAGCAGGAGAACCCGGAGGCCGAGGCGCAGCGGCTGGAGGAACAGGTCGACGCCATCCGCGACAATCTGGACGGCCTGGTCAGCGAACTGGATCACCGGCGGCACGAGTTCATGCGAAAGGTGCGGCGTTATGCCGTGCCCGTCGCCATCGGGGCCGCCGCCGTGGGTCTTGCCGTCGCGGGCGGCGTTGTTTGGCGGCGCGTTCGCCGGCCGACGCCGACGCGCATCCAGCGCCTGGGCGCCGCGCTGGGACGCGCGGTGGACCATCCGGAGCGCGTGGCCCGGCAGCAGACATCGCCGACCGTGGCGAGAAAACTCATCCTGGCTGCAGGCGCTGCCGCGGTATCGGTTGTGGCGCGACGTCTGGCGCAGCGCTGGCTGGAAGAACGTCACTAGTGCGCCTCCCGCGAAATAGCGTCGGCCGAACATGACGCTATCTCGCGGGAGGTGCACTAAGGTCGATAGCCCGCTGATAGTCAGTGGCTGTGCCGAGGGACGATGCTCGATGGCCGTGCTAGACCATTCGTATGGCGTGGATAGCGAACGAACGGAGTGGCGTGGGGCCCAGTGTCGCGGCGGGTGGGCGCGTCCGCGCCGCCGATGCGGTCGGGGTGTTTCTGGGACGGGTCTACCGATTGATGGCCCTTGGGTTGGCGGTGACGGGATTCGTCGCGCTGCTGATCGCCTCCAGCCCCGGCGCGGTGCAGTTCTTCCTGGGCAACCGCGGCGTCTTCTTCGGCGTGATCATCGCCCAGTTGCTGCTGGTGATGGCGCTGTCCGCGATGGTCAACCGGATCAGCGCCGGCACAGCGGCCGTCCTTTTTTTCGGCTACGCCGTGCTTTGCGGGATCACCTTCAGCTCGATCTTTCTCATTTACACCGGCGCTTCGATCGCCGGGACGTTCTTCGTGACGGCCGGCGCCTTCGCCGGGCTGTCGGCGTACGGCGCCATCACCAAGCGCAACCTCGACGGCCTGGGCAGCTTTGTCTTCATGGGTCTGATCGGCCTGGTGATCGCGTCGGTGGTGAACATCTTCCTGGCCAGCCCGGCGTTGTACTGGTTGACGACCTTCGTGGGCGTGATCGTTTTTGCCGGGCTGACGGCCTACGACACTTCCAAGTTAAAGGCGCTGGCCGCCCAGACTGATCTGTCCGGCACCGCGGGCAGCAAGGCCGCCTTGCAGGGCGCGCTGATGCTGTACCTGGACTTCATCAACCTGTTCCTGATCCTGCTGCGCATCTTCGGCGGCCGCCGCCGGGACTGAACGTCAGCCGTGGGCCTCGCCCGTCACCTGGGCGGGAATGGTCGCCGCCGCCGTCAGCCAGTGGCAAAGGTTGCTCATGCCAAAGCCGTCGTTGACGGACACGGCGAACACGCGCAAGTCCGGGTTCACGCGGAAGGCGTTGGCCAGGCAGGCGTCGATGTCGAAGTCCAGGTGCGGGAGTAGATCCATCTTGGTCAACACCAGCGCCCGCGCGGCGCGGAACATGTGCGGGTATTTGAGCGGTTTGTCTTCGCCTTCGGTGACCGACATGACGACGATCTTGGCCCGCTCGCCCAGGTCGAACAGGGCGGGGCACACCAGGTTTCCAACGTTTTCGATCAGCAGCAGCGAGCGCTCGGGCGGGTTCAAGGCCACCAGCGCGACCTTGATCATCTCGGCGTCGAGGTGACAGCCGGTGCGGGTGTTGATCTGCACGACCGGGCATCCGGCGGCGCGGATGCGAGCGGCGTCGCGGTCGGTCTCTTGATCGCCTTCGATGACCGTCATGGGGACGCGATCAGACAGCCGGCCAATCAACGCCTGCAGAAGCGCCGTCTTTCCCGACCCGGGGGCGCTCATCAAGTTGAACGCGGCGATGTGGCGCCGGGCCAGCAGCGCGCGGTTCGAGGCGGCCAGCCGATCGTTTTTCCCCAGCCCGTCCTGGTCCAGGGAGACGAGCTTGTCCCCATCGCAGCCATAGCTGGCGCACATTGACCACGAAAATAGGATCGGTCCGTGCCAGGTCAAGTGGGCCGGCCATCGTTCCGGGAACTATTTGGGCGGTTTCCCTGACGGGTCGTCCAACGGGTGATCGGGTATCGCCTCAACAACTACGAAATAAGGTTCTGGGCGACGTAGCCGTTGAGAAGGTGGCGCGCCGGTGCGGCTTTCTTCGGCGGCACCGCGAGGTCGTTACAAACCGTTCCACAATCAGATCGGCAAGCCTGGCACGATGGCAGCCTGAACGACTGGCGCCAGGTCTTCGAAGGGAAGGACGTCGTCGAGATCAGCCCAACCTTCTACAAGATCAGCGTCCCCACAACGACACCGTCGTGCGTCGGTTGACCAGCCCCTAGCGCGCCCAGACCTGCGCCAGAGCTAGCTCGATCGCTTCGAATGGCTCCGCCCGGACCTTGACGTCGCCGGCGGCCGATAAGGCCAGACGCCAGGTGTCGCCGTCCAGTCGGTAAACCTCCAGCGTGGCGGGGCCCGGGTCCAGTATCCACACGTGACCCACGCCGGCGCGACCGTAGTAGTGACGCTTGCGGGTGCGGTCCATCGCGGCGGTGGCCGGGGATGAGATCTCGCATACCCAATCGGGGGCCATCTCGAAGAATGCGACGTCCGGGATCTCAGGCATGCGCTCGCGACGCCAGCCTGCAATATCGGGAACCAACACTTGTCCGACAACATGCACTTCGGGTTCGATAAGGATTACCCAGCCGCCCGGGCCGCCGCCGGTCTTGCCACCAAAGGCCGTGTGGATGTCTG
>JAXDMH010000299.1:0-3549 GCA_034666225.1 Myxococcales bacterium | reverse complement strand
GCTCCCCTCCGCTCCCCTCCGCTCCCCTCCGCTCCCTTCCGGTCCCTTCTCCCCGCTTGCGGGGAGAAGGTTAGGATGAGGGGTCCGGTTCCGGGCTTATCCTTCGTAGGCTTTTTTGAGGGCGGCGATGTCCAGCTTCTTCATTTGCATCATGGCGTTCATGACGCGGGCGGATTTGGTGGGGTCTTTGTCGGTCATCAGTTTGCCCATGATCGCGGGGGTGATCTGCCAGGAGAGGCCGAACTTGTCGGTCAGCCAGCCGCATTGAATCTTCTGGCCGCCTTCGGACAACTTCTCCCAGTATTCGTCGATCTCGGCCTGGGTTTCACAGTTCACCGTCAGGGAGATGCCCTGAGAGAACTTGAAGGTCGGGCCGCCGTTGAGGGCGATGAACTCCTGGCCGTCTATCTCGAAGGTCATGGTCATGACCGAGCCCTTGGCGCCGGGGCCTGCTTCGCCATAACGGCTGGTGCTGGTGATCTTCGAGTTCTTGAAGATCGACGTGTAGAGCTTCACGGCCTCTTCGGCCTGGTTGTTGTACGTCAGGAACGTGGTGATCTTTTGCATCGCGAATCCTCCTGCCAGGAACGACGAACCAGTGGTCGCCCTGCCGACATACTAGTGCCGGTTTTTTTCGGCCCATGGGCGCGGCGAACATAGGACGGCTAAAGCGCGTAGCCGCCGGCTTCCAAGACGTGCAGGGCGATCTTCCGGCGCAGTGAAAACGTATTCACCCGCTCCAGCTGGTAATAGCTGTTGATGTCGCGGACTTCGCGGCCCCACTCTTCGTCCTGGGACATCCACATCAGCATCTCGCGCAGGCCGTCGAACACCGCCTCGTGCGACTGCGCCACGAACAGCTGGGTCATCAGGATGGGGATGCGGCTCGCCGCCTCGCCCTTGGCCTTTATCAGCTGCAGGGTGCGGGTGATGGCGGAGTCCATGGCGAAGATCTGGATCAGGCCGTCGGCCAGCACGCCCAGCAGTTCCTGCTTTTCCGAGATCCCCTGCATGTACTTCTGCACGCCCAGCGACGCGGCATAGGCCACCGCGCGCTTGGCGAAGTCGCATTGACGTTGCTCGCGCCCCAGCGGACCGGGGGGCACCTTGCGATCGATGAGGGCAGGGTCGGCCATCTCTTGCTGGATCTTGGCCACCAGGCCCATCAGGCCCAGGCGCCCCTGCATGGCTCGCTTCAGCAGCGTCCCCGGGACCAGCAGGCGGTTGATCTCGTTCGTCCCTTCAAAGATGCGGTTGATGCGGGCGTCGCGGCTGACGCGTTCGATGGGATAGTCTTCGATGTATCCGGCGCCGCCGAAGATCTGCAGGGTCTCGTCGGCCGAGGCGTGCAGCATCTCAGAGCCGAACACCTTGATGATCGACGCTTCGATGGAATGCTCTTCGATGCCGTCGATCATCTTCTTCTGCGCGGCCGGATCGTTGGGATCGACGGCTCGCGCTCGCGCGTCCAGCAGGCCGGCGGTGCGGAAGGCCATCGATTCGGCGACGAAGGTCTGTGTGGCGATGTCGCCAACTTTCTTCCTGATGAGATCAAAGTCGGCGATCGGTTTTCCGAACTGCTTGCGCTCGCGCGCATAGCGAATGCCGATCTCCAGGCAGTACTTGGCGCCCCCAACCGCACCCACCCCCAGCTTCCAGCGCCCGATGTTCAGGATGTTGAAGGCGATCTTGTGCCCCTGCCCGACGACGCCTAGCACGGCGTCCGCCGGGATGGTGCAGTCCTCCAGATACAGCGCGCAGGTCGAGCTGCCGCGGATCCCCAGCTTGTGCTCCTCGGGGCCGATGGTCAGGCCGGGCGCGCCGCGCTCGATCAGAAACGCGGTGAATTTTTCGCCGTCGACCTTGGCGAAGACGGTGAACAGATCGGCGAAGCCGGCGTTGGTGATGAACTGCTTGGTGCCGGTCAGCTTCCAGCTTTTTCCGTCGGGCGTCAGCACCGCCTTGGTCTTGGCGGCCAGCGCGTCCGAGCCCGAGCCCGGTTCGGTCAGCGCATAGGCGGCGATTCGCTGCCCGGTGGCCAGGCTGGGCAGATAATGACTGCGCTGCTCGGGCGTGCCGAACAGCACCAGCGGCATGGTGCCGATGCCGACGTGCGCGCCATAGCTGACCGCGAACGAGCCCAGACGGCTGACCGCCTCGGTGATCAGGCTGGAGCTGGTCTTGTCGCCGCCCAGACCGCCGTACGCCTCGGGGATGTCGTGGCCGAGGAGACCCACCTCGCCGGCTTTTTCCAGCAGGGCGCGCATGGTCCCCGGCTTTTTCTGTTCGATCTCGGCGGTGCGCGGCTCGACCTCGCGGCGCATGAAATCCTCGGCGGTGTCGCGCATCATGCGCTGCTCGTCGGTGAGCATCTCGGGCGTCAGGATCGTGGCCGACCCGGTGGTCTCGAGCAGAAAGCCGCCGCCCAGGGACAATGTGATGTCAGATGACAGATCGCCCATGAGATGATGATACCAGCTTGACGCCTATTGCGCGCTCGGCGACCGAAGGTGCGAACGTACTTGCCAAGATCGCCGACTGGCTTAACCTAAAAAAACGGGATGAGCGCGCCAACACGTCCTCGAGCTCGCGGCGACCGTCCCAGGTTGGCCCTGGTCCTGTCGGGCGGCGGCGCGCGCGGCGCCTATGAAGCGGGCGTCATGCGCTATATCCGCGAGGATCTGGCCGGCGATCTGGGCGGGCAGGTCCGCTTCGACATCATCTGCGGCACCTCGGTGGGAGGCATCCACGCCTGCTTCTTCGCCGGGACCGCCGACATGGCCGACAAGCAGGGTCGGATGTTGTGCGACCGGTGGGAGAGCTTTGTCCTGGAAGAGATGGTCACCTTCGGCGTGAAGGAGTTCCTGCGCGCGCCGGCCAGTCTCCTGGGCGGCGGCACCATCGAAGAGTTCGAAGGGCAGCGGCGCCTGGGCGGCGTGGTGCAGACGCAAAAGCTGGAACGGGTGGTGCGCCGGCTGATCCCGTGGCAACGCATCAGCGCCAATCTGCAGCAGGGATACCTGGAATCGCTGGCGGTCACCGCCACCGACATCGGCTCGGGAAAATCGGTGGTGTTCGTCGAGCGCGACAACGGCACCGTGCCGCAGTGGAGCAAGGATCCGTTCGTGCGCGCGCAGGCGGTGATCATGGGGCCCGAGCACGCCCTGGCCTCGGCGGCGCTGCCCATCTTGTTTCCGGCGGTGGCCGTCGGAGAACGGTTTTTCTGCGACGGGGGTCTGCGCCAGAACACGCCGCTGTCGCCGGCGCTGCGCCTGGGCGCTGACAAGGTGCTGGTGATCGGGCTTCGTCACAAACCGCCGGTGGTGCTGGGCGAAACAGAAGAATCGATGCCCTACCCGGGCGCCGCTTTCTTGGTCGGCAAGATCCTGGACGCCTTCCTGCTGGATCACATCGACTACGACCTGGATCGCCTGCGCCGTTTCAACGCCGTCATCGAAGCGGTGCGCACCGTGGGCGCCGCGGACGCGAACCGCTTTGACGAGGTGGTGACCAAGATGCGCGGCGCTCCCTACCGGGTGGTCGGCGAGT
>JAXDMH010000298.1:0-4334 GCA_034666225.1 Myxococcales bacterium | reverse complement strand
TCGACGAAACGTACATCGCCGCGCGCACGAAAGACTTTCCCGCCCTGCGCCGCCACGCCCTGACGTACGAGGCGACCCACGTCGAACGCATCACCGGCGTCTCGCTGGAACAACAGCGACGGGCCGTGCGCCTGCTGGCCGGCGCCGACAGCAGCATGATTCTGTCCGGCCGCGGCCCCGAACAGCAGTCAAAGGGAGCCGACACCGTCTCGGCGCTGATCAACCTGATGCTGGCGCTGGGCAAGGTCGGCAAGGACGCCAGCGGTTACGGCTGCATCACCGGCCAGGGCAACGGCCAGGGCGGCCGCGAACAGGGCCAGAAAGCCGATCAGTTGCCCGGCTATCGCCTGATCGAAGACCCCGAACACCGCGCCCAGATCGCCCGCATCTGGGGCATCGACGCCGCCGACCTGCCCGGCAAAGGCAAGAGCGCCTACGAGATGATGGACGCCCTGGGCCCCGACGGCGGCATCCGCGCGCTGCTGGTGTTCGGATCGAACGTGGCGATCGCCTCGCCGAACGCGCTGAACGTGCAGCGCAAGCTGGGCGCCCTGGAGCTGCTGGTGGTGTGCGACGCCTTCGTCAACGAGACGGCCGCGCTGGCCCACGTCGTCCTGCCCGTCACCCAGTGGGGCGAAGAGGACGGCACCATGACCAACCTGGAAGGCCGGGTCATCCTGCGCCAGCGCGTGCGCCAGCCGCCGCCCGGCGTGAAGACCGACCTCGACATCATCAGCGAGCTGGGCAGGCGTCTCGGCGCCGGTCACCACTTTCCCGCGCGCACGGCAGAGCAGGTCTTCGACGAGCTGCGCGCCGCCACCGCCGGCGCCCGCGCCGATTACAGCGGCATCAGCTATGAAAAGATCCGCCGCCAGCAAGGCGTGTTCTGGCCCTGCCCCTCGAACGATCACCCGGGCACGCCGCGCCTGTTCGCCGAGCGCTTCTTTCACCCCGGCGGCAAGGCGCGTTTTCTCACCGTCCCCGACCGCCCGTCGGCGGAGGTGCCCGACGCGGAGTTTCCGCTGTACTTCACCACCGGCCGCCTGCGCGAGCATTACAACTCGGGCGCCCAGACCCGCAAGGTGGCGGCGCTGATGGACGCCCAGCCAGAGCCGCGCGTACAGATACACCCGCGCCTGGCCGCCCGCCTGGGCGCCACCGACGGCGGGCGCCTGCTGGTGGAAAGCCGGCGCGGCGGCGTGGCGTTCACGGTGGCCGTCTCGTCGGAGATTCGCCCCGACACGTTGTTCGCGCCGTTCCATTGGGGCGGCAAGCAAGCCGCCAACATCCTGACCGTGCCGGCGCTGGATCCCATCAGCCGCATGCCCGCGTTCAAGGTCTGCGCCGTGCGCGCCCGCGTCGACGACGCCGGCGAGAAGAGCGTGCACTAAATGTCCGCGCGTCGCCCATTGGCCCTGGCCATCATCGGCAACGGCATGGCCGCCTGTCGTCTTCTCGACGAACTGGTCGCCCGCGGCGGTCACACCCGTTACGAGATCACCGTCTTTGGCGAAGAACCGGGCGGCGCGTACAACCGCATCTTGCTGTCCCACGTGCTGGGCGGCGATCAGCCCGACAGCATCGTCACCAAACCGCCGTCGTGGTACCGCGACCAGGGCATTCGTCTGATCGACGCCGTCGCCGTGCAGCGCCTGGACACCGCCCGCAAGATCGTCGAGACCGCCGACGGCGCCCGTCATCGATTCGATCTGGCCGTGCTGGCCACCGGCAGCCAACCGCAGGTGCCGGCCATCGACGGCGTCACCACGGACGACGGCAACCTGCGCCCGGGCGCGTTCGTGTACCGAACCATGGACGACTGCCTGCGCATGCGCCCCCACGTGCGCCCGGGAGCCAGCGCCATCGTCCTGGGTGGCGGCCTGCTGGGCCTGGAATCAGCCAAGGTGCTGAGCGACGCCGGCCTTCACGTCACCGTCGTGCACGCCGCCGAGACCCTGATGAACGCCCAGCTGGATCCCATGGCCGGCGAGATGCTGCGCCGAAAAATCGAGCTCTGCGGCATCTTCGTGCGCACCGGCCGCACCATCGAAGCCGTGTTGCCCGGCGCTGGCGGCGATGGCGATCCCGACGGCCCCGTGCAGGCCGTGACCCTGGACGACGGCAAGACCTTGCCCGCCGACATGGTGGTGCTGGCCTGCGGCGTCCGCCCGCGCGTCGACGTGGCGCGCGCCTCCGGCCTGCCCGTCAACCGCGGCGTGATTGTCAACGACACCCTGGCCACTGAAGTGCCCGGCATCTACGCCATCGGCGACTGCGCCGAACACCGCGGTCAGACCTATGGCGTCGCCGCCCCCGCCTGGGAGCAGGCCACCGTGCTGGCCGATCTGTTGACGGGGGCCAGCCCGCAGGCCCGTTATCGCGGGTCAAAACTGTTCACGCGACTGAAGGTTGCCGGCGTCGACGTCGCCACCATGGGCACCGCCCGCCCCGAGCTGGAAACCGACGACGTCATCGAAGTCGTCGAGCAGGCGCGCAGCAGTTACCGCAAGCTGATCATGCGCGACGGCCGCCTGATGGGCGCCATGCTGGTGGGCAACACCGGCGCCGCCGCATCACTGGTGCAGCTGTTCGACCGCGGCGATCCGATGCCCGACGATCCACTGGAGGCGCTGTGCCCGGCCCTGGTGGGCGCTGCTGTTGATCCAGCCGAAAAAATGATCTGCAACTGCAACCGCGTCTGCCAGGCGACCATCGACCAGGCCATCAGCGCCGGGTGCGAAACGATCGAAGCGATCGGCGCCGCCACGCGCGCCGGCACCGGCTGCGGCTCGTGCAAGGACGACCTGAAGCGCCTGCTGACCCGCCGCACCGCCGTGGCAATCCCCCTGGCCGCGGCCGGCTGAGGAAAATTTTCGCCGCCGGGAGTTGACGAATCGTGGAAAGGATCCAATATCCCCGCATCATGCGCAAAGCGGTTGCAGCGATCGTGCTGGCGGCGGTGGCATCAGTCACCGGGGCAGCCCTGATGGCCGTCCGGCACAACAACGCCATGAAACCCGCGTCGACCGAAGCCCCGACTCGCCTGGAGCCGACTCGCTTCTCCTCACGCGCCTCAGCCGAATCAGAGCAGCCGCTGGTTCGCTGACGCCTGCGTGTCGATCCTGGCGGACCCTGACCGATCCTGACCGATCCTGGCCGGTCCCTGGGTCCTTGGGCCCCCCGAGATCATCGACATCGACCTTTCGCGCCCCGCCGGTGAGGTGATAGAACTCGCGTCGCATTCGGGCCCATAGCTCAGCTGGTAGAGCAGGGGACTTTTAATCCTCTGGTCGTAGGTTCGATCCCTACTGGGCTCACTGAGATCGACCCCCGCCCGATCGAGTCGGCGTCAACCGCCCTCGATGGCGGGCGGGCCGGGAAACCGCCGATCGATCTCGTCCATGGCGTCGCCCAGCGACCACCCTTCCCTGCGCAGCCGCCAGAGCTCGTTGAGGCGTTGATCCTGCCGCAGCTGTTCGTCCAGCGCCCGCAGCGCCCGCAACCGTTCGTCCGCCGCCCGCACCTGTTCATCAATCACGTCGACCACCTCCTGCCGCTTGAGCCGCTCGCCCTCTTTCTTCCGCAAGAGCGCCCGCGCCGCCGCCGCCCGCGCCTTGCCCTCGTCGCCCCGCTGCTGGGCCTCCCGCCGCTCCTCCGCCGTCAGCTCCCCATCATTAGATGGAGGCAGCAGCGCCAGCAGTGAAAGGGTCCGTCCCATGGGTCACTCGTCGTCCTTGGGACTGATTATATGTTCAGTTACCCGATCGTCAAGAACCCCGCGCTCGCCCGCGGCAAATCCTTGCGCTTCGCCGAGCGATTCCCTATACGTTGTCCCCTCCTCGCCGGACCCCATCGTCTAGCCCGGCCCAGGACAATGCCCTTTCAAGGCATGAACGCGGGTTCGAATCCCGCTGGGGTCGCTGCTTTTACCCAACGTTTTCGCGCAATTCGCTGCGTAGTAGCAAACCTAGTAGCAAGGCCCCGCAGGTCGGCGTCGAGAACGATCCCTTCGCGGAGGCTGATTTTCAGCTTGGAAACTTCCTCGCAGAGCGCCGGCCAGGGCAGCGTCGTGTACACGTTCATGATGTCGCCACGGGGACCGTGCGAGATGGTTTCGAGAAAGTCCCGGCGGGCACCGTCGACCTGGGCAAGCGTGATGAACGTGCGGCGGAGATCGTGCCCGCGGCGGTTGTTGCTTTCGCCGTTCTCCGTCCGAAGCCCGAGCTGCGCCAGGTCCAGCAAGAAAGCCCCCTGGGACTCCGGGCTTTGGCGCTCCGTCATCCGTCGTGTAGGGGCTATAAAGTCGTCGGCCGTCGGCGGGCGCCCATAGGTAC